>JAJBVC010000135.1 GCA_020860025.1 Clostridiales bacterium
TGAAGAACTCTCATAACATTATCACCTTAAACAGTTTCTGCAAGTTTCAGTATAAATTCGGCAACATTATCAAATGAATACGGTTTCAAAACTTCATTGTTACTTTCAGTTAATTTATTCTTAAAATCATCATTATTATTTTCTATAAGATATATAATTTTTTCACAATATTCATTTGCATTATCAATAGAACAGACAAAACCACCCTTGCCGTCTTTTACAAGATCTGTAACTCCTCGAATTTTTGATACAACGCACGGTAAGCGACTGCTCATAGCCTCCATAACGGCAACCGGCAAACCCTCCTGCTTTGACGTAAATAAAAACGCATCGGCTGCAAGGCACATTTCATCAACATCCTTGCCATAGCCAAGCAATGTAAATGAATCCGAAATATTTTTCTCCTTTGCGTACTGCTTTAAAAGCTCCTCGTTTTCTCCGACGCCACGATCGAAAAAGTGAACATTATATCCCTTTTCTTTAAGAATTGAAACAATATCTACAGCAAGAGTTAAATTTTTTCTGTCGTTGAGCTCCGATGTTGAATAAAGCATAAACGTATTGTCGTCAACTCCGAGCTCGGCTCTCTTTTTTTCTCTTACGCCCTGCTTCGGATGAAATTTTGTAAGATCGACGCCTATACCGTACGTATAAAGAACCTGTTTTGCATGAATATGCTTTTTTGCTCGTTCAAAATCCTCTGTATTCATCGTGACAAGAACATCTGTTAAATGTGCTCCGATTTTTTCAATAGGATAAAACAAAAGCCAGTTAATCTTCGGTGCCCCATTCCAAAAATGAAAACCGTGAGCAAAATAGACGACCCTTGTATTATTTTTACGCCTTGCACTTCTTGCAGCAAGACGAGTCATAAATCCCATAACAGGCTCGTTTGTTATAATTATATCATTGTGTTATTTTTTAAATATTTTTTAAGCTGAAAATAGCCATGAATATTATGAGGCGATACGGGACTGCGTTTTAAATCAACGAGCGTAAACTTAGGATTCCCGATCAGAGGAAGCTTTGATTTAAGTGCTTCAAGCCTGTCCCCAACGTAAGAACAAACCAAGTCAACCTTATATCCGTTATCTATTAAATTTTTAATATGCTGTATCCAGAACTGATCCATATGCAGTTCTGTTGCAGTAATTAAAATTTTTTTCATTTTTCACCCGTTAATCATAAACATTTTTCGAGCACTGTTTTGGCAATTTTCTGTGTGCTCAAACCGTATTCGTTACGCAAATATTTCTGATCTCCCACCTTAGAACAATAAACATCGTTAAGACCGATTTTTATTACCCGAACAGCCTTGCCATAATCTGTAACAACCTCTGAAACGGCACTGCCAAAACCACCGATCACATTATGCTCTTCGACTGTAACGATAGTATCAAACCTATCTGCACACGATAGGATAACCTCTTTATCAATAGGCTTAACAGTATGAAAGCTGTACTCCTCAACGCTGACTCCGTTGTTTTCAAGAATTTCTGCGGATTCCGTAGCCTCATCAAGAATTGCACCCGTTGAAAAAAGAGCAATTTTCTTCTTATCGGAATTTGCTGATTTAATTTTGATTGCCTTTCCAATTTCAAAATTATCAATTTTATTATGTATTCTTTTTTCTCCGCCTCGACCAAGGCGCATATAAACAGTTCCGGGAACGTTGATTATTGATTTTGTCGCTTCGGCAGCCTCAACTAAATCGCCCGGACAAACTACCGCTACTTGTGGAAGCGAACGCATAATGGCAATATCCTCTGTAGCCTGATGACTCATACCTAAAGAGCCATAAACAAATCCACCGCCGACGCAGACAATTTTAACGTTAGCCTTTGGATAAGCGCAATCATTTCTTATCTGTTCAAGACAGCGAAGCGTCGGAAAATTGCCAATAGAATATGTAAAAACAGTTTTGCCGCAAAGAGCCATTCCTGCCGCAACGCCTGTCATATTCTGCTCGGCAATACCGGCGTTTGTAAACTGATCGGGAAGCTGCTCAAAATACGGTTTTAATACTCCGAAACCTAAATCGCCCGTTATCAGTTCAATATCTCTGTTCTTTTTTGCTTCTTCAATGAGGGTTTTAACAAATGTATCACGCATTATTTTTTGCCCTCCCATTCATTCCACTTCGGATGCCATGTTGCTGACGTCGTATGGTCGTTATATATATCGGCATTTTCAGGCACCGGCTGCGGATTTTGTACACCGTTTGGAGTGTAAATATCAACCACACCGGCAGGCTTGCTTTTATGAAGCTCATTTACAGCTAAATCGTATTCCCAACCATCATGAGGAAAACGGTAATGCCATAAAATATCATTCTCCATAAATTCAATACCAAAGCCTTTTACTGTATTTGCAATTATCACCTTTGGTTTATCGTTATTGAACTTTTTATCAAAAGCGGCTTTAAGCTCATTATGATTATTGCCGTCAATGCTCAATACGTTCCATCCGAAAGTTTCCCACTTTCCGCAAAAATCTCCTAAATCAAGAGTTTTATCACAAAAATCCATACTTTGCATTTTATTATGGTCAACAATACACGTTAAGTTTTTAAGTCCGAAATGTGCCGCAAAAAGAACAGCCTCCCAAACAGAGCCCTCATCGCACTCTCCATCGCCCAAAACGGCATAAACATTATAATCTCTTTTATCCTTGAGCGAAACATAAGCCATACCCGACGCAACAGATAAGCCGTGGCCTAATGAGCCTGTCGATAAATCAACACCCGGAACGTAGTGAGATACGTGACCGGAAAGCCTGCTGCCGTTTTGATAATGGGTAACGAGCTCACCGACATCAAAAAATCCTGTTTGAGCAAGTGCGGCATAAACCGCAGCACCGGCATGACCTTTAGACAAAATCACTCTGTCCCTATCTGGCATATCAGGATTTTTAGGATCAACATTTGCGACACCTGTATATAAAACTGCCATTATGTCGGCAACGCTTAATATTGCGCCGATATGTGACCCGCCCGAAAGGTGCGTCATTTCTACTCCGTGCCTTCTTATCAGCCAAGCCAATTCTTCACTTGTCATATTTTTCACCTGCGATTTTGTTGTATATTTTATTTATAACTTCTTTGTCGGTATTTTCATCAAACTTTCTTTCAAAAAAATAGTCACTTGTAATTAGTCTTTCGTAATCATCAATTGTTAAAACTGACGGTTTTCCGTCAAAAATAATATTTCTTCTTGATGGCCTGACATTTTTCATATCAGTAAAATTTTTAAGAATAGTTGGTATACAGCACTCGTCCGAAGCGTGCGATTTTGAAAAATGTTTTTTTATGAAATTCTCTTTTGAAACAATCAGTCCGACTGTTTTATCAGTGAGAGAAAACCATTGCCAACCCCAAGAAGGTATAACTTTTTCATTATAAATGTTTTTTGTGTTTTTCCATCTGTCAATTTTTAAAACACGTTGCGGAGCTATAAGTAAAATTCTTGAAATACCTTTAACTATTTTACTTTTTCTGTAAAGTGGTGTTTCGGTGAAAAAATAATAATATTTATTCCATATATATG
>JAJBVC010000040.1 GCA_020860025.1 Clostridiales bacterium
TGTGTACACAGTACATACAGTGATTATGAGTTTTCAAACGGCTCAATAAAAATTCATGGAAAGTCACTTATAAATTTAACATATGTTAATTCGCAAAACTGTCTGCTTTCAAATATTTTTGAAGAGGAATTTGAAAAAAGTTTTGACGTAAGTTCCGGTGACGATTTCCTTTTTGCCGCAATCGGTTTAACGACTAAATATTCAAACTACCGACTGATAAACCAACGTAGAATTGATGTCCATTCGGTTTTAAACGCCAAAATTTGCGTTTATTTAAAAAGAGAATTAAACTGTTTGTCCAAATGCGAAAACGCTTTTGTGAGGAATTACAGCAGTGATTTTTTATCAAGCAGGGGAGGCGGAGTATGTTCAGCGGAGTTTGAAGAAACATTTTCATCTTCAAACAATAATACTCAAATAAATAATATTGTTAACTGCTTTGCCAACTGCGTTATAGAAGATAAAAAAATGGTTAAGGATAAACTTCTTTTTAAATTAAGAATTGATGTTTCTGTTCTTTATCAAACAGAGAGTAATGCTATTGAAAAAAGTATTCATTCATTTTCGTCAAGTAAAATAATTGATGTATCAAATACTAATGAAAATGATGTCGTTTTTGCAAGTGCAAAGCTTTGCAACATTTATATTAAGCCTAAAGCAAACGTCAGTAATATTCTCAGCGATATTGAAATAGTCGGAAGAACAGTTATAAATTATCATATTATGGGAACAGACAGTCAATCGTATATTGTTGATTCATATATTCCTCATCAAAATACAAAACTTTCTCTTGAAAAAACAACAATGCGTATTTCACCGCTTTACTATTTTGACGATAAAACTGTTGAGCAGGAATTTCAGCTTGACAAAAGTATTGTTGATTTGCTTGATTTAAATGCTCAAATAGACGGCTGCATCATCGAAAAATCAGCTATACACATTTATTTAAGGCTGGAGATTCTTTATTATGACGACTCCTCTCAGCTTTGTTCATATGATGAAATAAAGGAACTTGGTATATCTCTTAATGATACCGAATATGACGGCGATGGCAGTGCTGTTCTCAAATCATATGATTTTGTAATAAAAAATACCAATCAAATTTCTCTTAGAATGAACATTGAATACAGTGCTTATCTATATACAACCAAGGAAATTCAGTTTTTAACTGATATGGAATCTCTCGGTGAAGATGATGATGTAAATTCGCCTGAACTCACTTTATATTTTGCTCATCAGGGTGAAAATATTTGGGATATTGCAAAGTCGTTTTCAACCTCGTCAGATTTAATTATGGAAGAAAATGAAATCTCGTCTCAAGTAATTGAGGACAGCAGAATTCTTCTTGTTCCCGGAATGTGAGGTGTAAGTGTAATATGAATACAAATATTTATAATGATATTTCCAAAAGAACCGGCGGAGATATTTATATCGGTGTTGTGGGGCCTGTGCGAACGGGAAAATCAACTTTTATCAAAAAATTTATGGATTCACTTGTAATTCCAAATATAAGCGACAACTATTTAAGAGAGCGTGCGCTTGATGAGCTCCCGCAGTCAGCTGCGGGAAGAACGATTATGACAACCGAGCCAAAGTTTATTCCTGAAGAAGCGGTTGAACTTTCAATGGGCGATAATCTTAGAATGCGTGTAAGAATGATTGATTGCGTCGGATATATTGTTCCAAGCTCTGTCGGATATATTGAGGAAGAACAGCCACGAATGGTAAGAACGCCTTGGTATGATGAGGAAATACCTTTTAATATGGCGGCTGAAATCGGTACTCGAAAAGTAATAACGGAGCATTCCACAATTGGTCTTGTAATTACAACAGACGGCTCAATAAGTGCAATTCCACGTGATGAATATGAGGAGGCGGAGGAAAGAGTTATAGATGAACTTAAAGAACTGAATAAACCTTTTGTTGTACTTATGAACTGTGTTGAGCCACAGTCGCAAAGTTCTTTAACTCTTTGTACAAATCTGACTGAAAAGTACTCAGTTCCTGTAATTCCTGTTAACTGTCTTGAACTGACTGAGCAGGAGATTAACGATATTTTATCAGATATTTTATATGAGTTTCCTGTTGCCAATGTCGGTATTCGGTATCCATCATGGATAAATAATCTTGATAAAGAAAATTATCTCAGAACAGCGATATTTTCTCAAATTAAAGAAAATGCAAATTCAATTCATAATATCAGAAGCATTAAAAATTTTGCCGATTCACTTAAAACGTGCGAATATATTGATTCGGTTTCTGTAAATTCTCTTGACCTTTCAAACGGCGCGGTTGACATAAAACTTTATATAGACAGCGTTTACTTTTATAAAATATTGTCTGATACTTGTAATGTCAGCGTTCAAAATGAAAAAGATTTAATGAATCAGTTTATCGCTTTAATGCAAATGAAAAAAGAATACGAGCGATTTTCTAAAGCATTGAATGAGGTCGAGGAAACAGGTTACGGTATAGTTATGCCGGAAATGGGAGAGCTTAGTCTTGATGAGCCTGAAATTATGAAACAAGGCGGAAGATACGGTGTTAAGCTCAAGGCGCAGGCACCGTCAATTCATATGATAAAGTGCAATACCTTTACAGAGGTTGCGCCTATTGTAGGCAGCGAAAGTCAGAGCCGAGAGCTTGTAATGTACCTTCTCAAAGAATTTGAGGAAAATCCGTCGGATATATGGAATACAAATCTTTTTGGAAAATCGCTTCACGAACTTGTCAGCGAGGGATTGAATAATAAACTTTACCGTATGCCGATTGATGCAAGAAATAAGTTCAGAGAAACAATTGAACGTGTTATAAACGAGGGATGTAACGGACTTATCTGTATAATTTTATAAAAATATAGACCGCATTGTACATTATGCGGTCTGTTTGTTTAAGGCACTATGATAAGTCTATACAAAATGACTGTTAAAACTATGATTTGAAGTACGAAAATAATCGGAAGTCCGACCATAAATTTTTTATGTCTTGTTTTATGGCGTATAATCCTCATTGTAATATATTCGGCAAGTGTGCCGCCCAATATTCCAAATGTAATCAGAGTATGTTCGGGTATTCGCCACTGATTGTGCTTTGCCTTATATTTGTCAATGCAGGTCAAAAATACGGTAAGACAGTTTATAACTGCAAAATATGCAATAATATATTGCATAAAATTATTCCTTAAATTTCTATAAAGTTGATAAATCAATATCCGTTATTGATAATTTTTGACCTTTTTTAAAACTGTCGCCTTTTGCTTCATCTACAGTAAAAATAGATGCACATTTAGGGCAAACCAAAAAATAAACTGTTTTGCAGTTAAGCAGTTCGTGAGCGTCAAGACGCCTGTCATAATTTGAAAAAACGCCGAAATTAACTTTGCTTTGACATTTTGGGCAGGTAATCTCCCGGCTGTCGCCACGATATTTAACGTATTTTGAATTTCCGAGTCTGTATTCCATATCTATCACCAAAAATATTTTACTATAATTTCGGGTCGTGTTCAAGTGTATAAAAAAATTATTTTATCTG
>JAJBVC010000220.1 GCA_020860025.1 Clostridiales bacterium
ATTTTCAACAGCTTAAAGTGCAATAATAACAATACTTCAAAAATTTACAAATAAAAAACGCCCAAAACCAAAATAAGTTTAAATCGGTAAAGGGCAATTTTTATTGGAAAATCAAATTTTAATCTGACAAGCCTTTTTCATCAAAATTGAAGATTGTGGAAAGTATAACCTCGTAACCTGTTTTAATTGCTTCGGGAACAAGGCGGTTGTAATTATCACGGCGGTTATGGTAGTAATCGGCAGGAGCCGGATCCATTGCCGCAAGACAGGTTGCCGTAATTCCCGCCTGAGTAAATGCGGCGGCGTCTGACGAACCGAAAAATACATTGGCATACTTTAAATCATCATGACCGGCTTCAATGGCAGAGTCCATTACAAGCTTGCTGAACTTAGGACTATGCTTAACAGTACCAGTCATATCTCTGTTATAAACATTCAGATATTCCAAATCGGTCAGAGTATCAACGCAAAGCACCGCCGTTTCAACACCGCTGTTGACATACTCGTCATAATGGTCTTTAGCCCACTGCTTGCAACCACGAAGACCTGCTTCCTCGCCGTCTGTAATCATAGCGCAAACCTCGGTATTTTCAAACTCAACGCCTGCCATATCGAGCATACGAAGCGCAGAAACCGCTGCATAAGTACCTGTTAAATTATCATTTGCACCCGGGGAAATAGTTTTGAAATCAATAAACATAAAGAGCGTTACCATCGCAAGTGCTGTAAGAAAATGGAAATAGTAGCTGTAGTTAAGCATAAAGTCGCCGAAAGCGCCCATATCAACAAAGTTTGCAATAATGGTTATAACACTGAGAATAAGTGAGATTACAGCTCCGCCGATTGTCCAAGCCATAAGAATAGTCATAAGCGGAAACTTTTTGCCGTAATAAACGTGGCGCCATTCGTAAGCGGCGTCAATATGACCGCTGATTATAATTCTTCTTTTAACCTCGCCTGTCGGCTTGCGTACACCTAACAGGTTATGACCTTCAACTTTTTTGTAAAGCGGATCCATAAATCTTTTATACAGCAAAAATTCCATAACGGTGATAAAAAGTCCGACAAGTACAAGACCGCCGACTATGCACTGCGCAAGGAAGAATGTAATTACGCTTGTAAAAACAAGAATACCGCATACTATTACTCCCAAGAAAATTGCGGCTGCGACAAGTTTTGTCCAATGCAAAAATGCCTTCGGTGCCATTTTGTAGGACTCGAATGATGTTTCGTCACAAAAAGAATCCATTTCCTTTTTTAAATGCTTTTGCGCCGCATAGCAATTTTCATTTCCGGATTCACGTGGACCGTATTTTTTAATTACATTTGTGATTTCCTTAACGGAATAATCAACATTTTCGTCAATAACTGACTGTGGAAAATCAGCGATTTTCATTTTAAATTTCCCCTTTATTTTTATATTTTTTATTCATTTTAAGTTCAAGGTGTGTATCACCGTATTTAAACTTAGCTTGAATTTTTAAACGGCTTAAAATCCCATTTGGCAGAGAAATTTTATCAACCGCATAATTAACATTTTTTACCTTAAAATACTGCTTAAAATCATTCAGCCTGAGTTTAAAATCATCCCAGTCACGCTTGCTTTCGTCAGTCCAAGCGACCTCGGCAAGAGCCTGCATTCTCGGAAAAGACTGCATTTCAAGCTTTTCTTTGCAATCTATCCACTCACTCCAAATTTCGCCCTCAACACCAAGCACATTTTTTAATGCGTTTTGGTCAATTTTAAACTTTTCCGGCGAATAATCATATGTATTTTTTAGCGGATACATAGCATAGGTCATATCGAAATAAAACGACTGATGATTTGACAAAATCATATTTGAACCGCTGTTTGCAAACTGCTCCGCTTGTCTGTCACGCTTGGGAGTCCAGTACTGAGCGATAACGGAAGAATCTATATTCCCCGCCGCAAGAATTTCATTCCAGCCTATCAATCGTTTACCCTTTTGCTTTAGGTACTGTAAAATTTTATTGTTAAACCAGCCCTGCAAATCCTCTTCATTTTTAAGATTATTTTCAGCCATTCTCTTTTGGCAGTGAGGGCATTTTTTCCATTCATTCTTTGGTGCTTCGTCACCGCCGATATGAAAATACGGCGCAGGAAACAGCTCGCAAATCTCGTCGATAATATTGAATATAAATTCAAACGTACTGTCCTTGCCGGCGCATGCCGTTCTGTTCCAGTCGAAAATTTTGTTTTTCATCGGAATACGTCCGCCGAAATAGCCGGGCACTTCCCTTTTCAGTTCACGACAGGCAATCCACGGATATGCAGCCATTGCCGCAGCGCAGTGAGCGGGAAAATCAATCTCGGGAATAACCTCTATTCCACGCTCGGCGGCATATTCAACAATCTCTTTAATATCATCCTGAGTGTAAAAACCGCCGTATTCCTCGTTAAGAATATCGGTACTGTTCCAACCGTTGATATGAGTGTATTTTCGTTTTGAACCTATCTGCGTTAAAAGCGGATATTTTTTTATCTCAATTCGCCAACCCTGATCGTCTGTCAAATGCCAGTGAAACCTGTTAAGCTTCATCATAAACATCCAGTCAAGAAGGCGTTTTACCTGCTCCTTGCCGAAAAAATGACGTGACTCATCAAGATTTATTCCCCGCCACTCAAAGGAAGGCTTGTCGCTTATCTCACAGCACGGAACACTTTTACCGCTGAGTTCCAGCTTGCAAAGCTGCCGCAAGGACTGAAGCGCATAATACGCACCGATTTGAGTTGAAGCTTTAATAAGAATTTCATCAGTTTTAACGTTGAGAGTATACTCTTCTTTGCCAAGACTGTCATTTTTTTCAATTTTTATTTTGCCATCGTCAGAACGCTGAGCTCTTAATAACGGAAGTTCAAAATCGGAATTAACCTTAATGCTCGGGTCAATCGAAAAATTACCGCCGGTGATTTTATATTCATTCGGCAATGGTATTAAGGAAATCATATGAAGCTCCTCATTTTGATTTTAATTATACCTATAAACGTCATTGTAACACAATAAAGAAAAAAACTCAACACCGCTTTTAACTTTTAACAAATGTTTCATAATCATTTGCTGAATATTGTCAATAAATAAATTAATACCCCCCCTCGCAGCATACCGCTTCAAAGGGGGCATTAAACTAAAATAGTTATGTAAATTAAATCAAATTTTCATTTTACAATCTGCGTTTTTTATTGCCTTTTGATTTTAAATGTGTTATTATAATTATGCACTTTGCGGTCGGTGGCAAGTACCTTCCGCATTGTGCTGCAGGCTTGAAGTCTTAATCTTTACTGATTAGGGCTTCAATTTCTTTTATAGCGATTTCTTTTGTTTCGCTATGCTCAATGATTTTTATAATCGAATTTATCAATGTTTTAAATTGTAAATCTGTCATTTCCTCGTCCATCTTTTTCTCCTTTCTTAAATTTTTCATTTTAATTGTTCAAGGCTTTCCCATTTTTCAACAATTATAATCTACATATTTATCAATGTTTTTT
>JAJBVC010000195.1 GCA_020860025.1 Clostridiales bacterium
ATTTGTATGAGCATAATTGAAATTTTAAAAATTATATTTCTCGGAATTGTTGAGGGTATAACCGAATGGCTGCCGATAAGCAGTACGGGTCATATGCTTTTGGTTGACGAATTTATTACGCTTAATATGAGCGAAGAGTTTAAAGAGATGTTCTTCGTTGTCATACAGCTCGGTGCAATTATAGCCGTTGTCGTTATGTTTTGGAAAAAGATGTGGCCGTTTCAGTTTAAGGATAAGTCACAGCCTGTTATAAAAAAAGATATTTTTTCAATGTGGTTTAAAGTAATAGTTGCTTGTATTCCATCTGCTGTGTTGGGAGTTCTTTTTGATGATTTGCTTGAAGAATATTTCGGCGGAGCTGTCAGTATCGCAATTATGCTTATAGTCTACGGCGTTGCGTTTATATTGATTGAAAATTGGAACAAAAAAAGAACGCCGAAAATTCAAAAGCTTGACGATATTACATATAGTACAGCTTTTATTATCGGACTTTTTCAGGTTTTGTCTATGATACCGGGAACGTCACGTTCGGGCGCTACTATTATAGGAGCGCTTCTTATAGGCGTATCAAGAACAGCCGCTGCTGAATTTACATTTTTCCTTGCCGTACCGACTATGGTTGGAGCAAGCGCACTGAAACTTGTCAAATTCGGATTTGACTTTACATCACAAGAGCTTATTGCATTAGTAATTGGTATGGTTGTCGCTTTTGTTGTTTCACTTCTTTGCATTAAATTCTTGATGAGCTTTATTAAAAAGCACGATTTTAAACTTTTTGGCTGGTACAGAATTGTCCTTGGTATTATAGTGCTTGTTTACTTTTTAGGTATAGCAAGATGAAATAACAATAATCTGCGAATAATATTACATTAACAAAAGAGCTGTCTCACGGTTGTTATGTGGGACAGCTCTTTAACTTTGTTTAAATATTTAGTTTATGCTTTTGCTGTTGCGGTTTCAAAGGCAGTTCTCTCTTTTGCGGCGGTATAAAGCATTTCAAGTTCATCCATACTTTGGTAAGATTCCTTTTCAATCAAAAGCTTATTTGCGTCTGTAAAAGGCTTTACAGCTCGTTTATAGACCGATTTTTCTTTCAGCACACGTCTAACCGCAAGTTTACGTTTTAATGCTTGTGACGGGGTATTATTAGGCAATTCCTGCGCTTTATTAAGTGCGTCACTATCCGGCTCTATAATTCCGTTCGGGTAATATTTTCGGCACAGCTTATTTGCATTTTTTGCAATCCTTTTTTGCGTAAAGAGGTCTGAACGAATTTCTTTTTCTTGTTTTGTATTTTTCGGGGCAGATTTTGCCTTATCGGTCAGTTTAAAAACAATTTCGTCTAAATCCGCATAGCTGTAAGAAAGAATGAATTTTGCGGTTTCAAGCTGCATAATATAACGCTCGGTGCTGAATTTATCCATTTCCTTATTAACAATAGGGGAAAGTTCAATATCAAGATTATGCTTTTTCTGTTCTTTGATTTTAGTCTTAGCCTGTGAGATTTTCTGTGTGCGAAGCTCTTTTTCTTCTTTGGTATTTTTCGGCATTTGCTTTGCAAGCTTAAGTTCGTCTTTGGTAATTTTGATTGGTTCGGCGTCTTTAAGCTCTGCGGCGGTATGTATAATTTCCATACCTGTAATAAGAGTGCTGTCGCTGAGATTTCCGCTTGCATAGTCATCAAACATTGACCGTATTCTGAGAACGTACGTAATTCCTTTTTGTTTCTTTTCCGTCAGGTCATAGAAGAAAAACGGAATAACATTAAGTATTGCACCGATAACTGACGCTATAATCATAACCTGAAAAAGGTGACCTCTTACTGCGCTGTCATACAGTACATCATAGTCGTCCTTAAGTCCGCAAATCTCCTGTAAATACGGAACGATAAGCCCTGTTCCAAAGCCGAGAACTGTACCAATCATACCTACCACACCGAACATACCGTCAATTCTTTCGCCTGTAATATACTGCTGATAATCCTTCATATCGGCTTGGATACCGGGGTTATAAATATTCCCGAGAACTGCAACGAAATTGTTAATATAGAAAATTACTATCACAATCCATATGTTGTCATAAAACGGATAAAGAAGTGCAAGCAAAACAACATTTGCAAGATTACACCATATCAGAAGATTTCTTTTTCCAATAAGGCGAATAAAAAACGGGGCAGCCATCATCGACCATAAAGCACCGTTGCCTATAACAGTTTGCGCAACTCCTAATAGTTCTTCCTGCTCGGGATGACCGTAAACAAAAGTCCAGTTGAGTATAACGGAATATGCGCTTTCCGCAAATCCTATCCATCCGGCAATATTTATAATCCAATAATACTTGTTTTTTGCAATGCTTCGTATCGCATCAAAAAATCTAATTTCATTTTCAAGAGAACGAGGCTTTATGATTCTTTCATTCGTATATTTATATACGGGGAATGCCATGAAAAGACCCAATACCGAAATAGCAGGGTATATAAATCTGTATGTTCTTATATCTGTAAGTCCGCCGGTTAGCTGTGCTAAAAACGGAATAAGCAAATTTGTCAGCGAAGGGGCAAGAGAATATATAATTTGCGAAATAGACATAACATCCGTTCGTTCATCGGAATCCGGTGACATTACCTGTAACAGCGTAGAAAATGCTTCCGAATAAAACGGACTAAAGCAGTTAACTAAAAGATACATTATTTCCACAACAATTACTTTTGTTGTATAGTCCATTGTTTCATAGGGAAGCCATACAAATATAATTGAAACAATAACCGTAGGTATGCCCATCCATTTCAAATACGGTCTGAATTTACCGTCGGGCGATTTTGTATTGTCAAAGCAGTATGAACGTACTGAGGTAATCAAAAGTCCTACGATATTTGCAATAATAAGCATATACTGCAAGTGCATCGGCTGTAAACCTATGCACGAACCTACAAAGAAATTAGTTGATGAAAGTGTAAAACAGCCGGTAATAGTAACCGCAAAGTGAACTCCCATTCCGCCAACGCCGTATGCGACTATTTCTTTATTCGGAATATATCTTCCCGAATACGGCGTAGACCAATGTTCTTTAAAATCACCTATAAAACGCTTGATTTTATTCGTAGTTTTCATATATTACGCCCCTGTTTAGATAATAAAATAATCTTCAATTAGGAGTTTATGTATGGCAGTGTCGGTTATTGGATTTATGCTGCTTTCGGAAAATTCGTCAAGGCGATAAATCATTTCAAGCCTACTCCTTTCAAATTGTGTACAGCTATGAAGTTTTTACCTTTTCCGTTTTTTATAAAATAAATCAGTTTCTCAACATCATCAAAATCATCATAATCGCCAACTATGCTGTTACGATGATAAACAATTCCGTTTGCTGTCGTCAGACCAAATTGTAAGCAGTGAAAACTCTGTTTCATCGTCTGTTCCATTAATCAAAATATAGAGCACGCATTCATTTTTATATTTTACAACATAATAATATTGATTTTTTAAATAT
>JAJBVC010000129.1 GCA_020860025.1 Clostridiales bacterium
ATATTATACCATACTTTTCAATAAAATCAAGCGATCCGTTGGAAACTTAGTGTAGAATCAGATGAAGTTTTCAATTTGATATTTTGCAGAATATGTCAAATCAGTTTTTATATATTAATTTAACCGTTATAAACAATCTCGGCATTTGTTGCTCCCATGGAGAAGCGAACAAAAAAACCAGTGGGAAAGAGAAAGCTCAATCTCCATCGGACTGATTTTATATATATTCTATAATCAATTTTACAATAAAATCGTTAAAAATCTTTTAAATATTCAATCGCACTGTAAAGAGCGTTTGCACCGTCGGCAACTGCGGTAACAATCTGTCTCAACGGCTTTTTGCGAATATCGCCCGCAACAAACAGACCGCCGACATTAGTTTTGCAGTCCTCGTTTGCAACAACATATCCGTTTTCAAGCTCAATAGGGAAATTCAACAGGCAGTCCGTCGCAGGGGCAGTGCCCACGGCAATAAAAACAGCGTTTGTATCAAAGCTTCTTTCACCGTTTTTATCCTTTATCAAAACAGAGTTTACGATTTTATCTCCGTTAATTTTAATAATATTAGTACCGTATAAAACGGAAACATTCGGCAGGGCAAGCATTTTATCAACTCTCGACTTTGCCGCACGGAATGCAGTACCCCTGAGCATAAGGGTAACGCTTTTGCAAATTGAAGCAAGATACATTGCGTCCTCGACAGCGGTATCTCCGCCGCCTGCGACAATTACATCCCTGTCGGCAAAAAATGCGCCGTCGCAAAGAGCGCAGTATGAAACTCCTCTGCCGGTAAATTCCTTTTCACCGGGGATATTCAGCTTCCTCGGCACGGCACCTGTTGCGGCAATAACGCACTTGGATTTAACCGTGTCGCCGGAGTGCGTATTAACAATAAATTCATTGTCGCATTTTTCTATGGATTTTGCAATAGAAAGTTCAATTTTTGTGCCTAATTTTACCGCCTGCTCCCTGACCTTTTCAGCCAAGTCCGCACCGCTTATATCGGGAAGCCCCGGATAATTTTCCACCTCAAATGCAGATGTAATTTGACCTCCGCCGAAGCCGTCCTGCTCCAACACTGTAAAATTAAGACCTGCTCTTGAAGCGTAGATTGCAGAGGTAAGACCTGCCAACCCTGCTCCGATTATTACTAAATCGTACATTATTTAATCTCCAGTTCTTCCTTTTCACTTTGCGCTCCTGAAATTCGAAACGAGTTAAGAACAGGATTTTCTCTGTCCATAAGTGACAAAATCATATAGCTTGCTGTTTTATCGTACGCAAGTCGCTTGTCCTCGTCACTCGGTCTTGACGGTGATTCCGGATGGCTGTGCCAATTACCGAGCGGAACATAACCGCTTTTACGCATATCCTTAACAGCAGTCAACTGCTCTTCGGGATTCATTGAAAAATGCTCCGGGCTTGCATCAATGTTTGTCAGCATATAGACTTTTTTAACTTCCTTTACACCGTCACAAATAATTCCGCCGAGAAGTCCGCAGGCTTCGTTCGGCAAATTGTTACAGGCATAATCAACTATAGCATTATAATCTGATAAAGATAATTTAATCATTTTTACACTCCGCTGCACTCAGTTTGTTCATAATCTATGAGCGTTGTAATTGTTGGATTATCCGAGCAGACGGCACAGTTGTCGTCTTTAGGCAACTTAATTTTTCTAAATTCCATTTTAAGTGCGTCATAAGTTAAAAGATAACCCGTGAGCAAGTCACCTGTGCCGGTAATATATTTAATAGCTTCCATTGCCTGAAGACAACCGATCACTCCCGCCATTGCACCGATTACTCCGGCCTGCTTACAAGTAGGCACTGCATCGGGCGGAGGCGGATTTTTAAATACGCATCTGTAGCAAGGACCCTTGCCCGGTACATATGTCATAAGTTGACCCTGAAAGCGAATTATTCCTGCATGAGAAAAAGGCTTTTTTGCCATAACGCACGCATCGTTAATTAAAAATTTTGCCGGAAAATTGTCAGTGCCGTCAAGAATAAAATCATAGTCTTTTATAATATCGGCGATATTGTCCGCTGCTATAAAATCGTGATATGTAATTACATTTACATCGGGATTGATAGCTTGCATCGTTTCCTTTGCAGACTCAACCTTTGCTTTGCCCAAATCGGCGGTTGTATGAATAACCTGCCTTTGAAGATTTGACAAATCGACCTCATCGGCATCTGCAATACCTATTGTTCCGACGCCTGCAGCAGCAAGATACAGTGCCGCAGGTGCTCCGAGTCCTCCGGCTCCGATAATAAGAACCTTTGCGTTAAGGAGCTTTTTCTGTCCCTTTACGCCGATTTCTTTAAGTATGATGTGTCGTGAGTATCTTTCAAGCTGTTCATTTGTAAAAGCCATCAGCAACCACCGCCCATAAAGTAAAGAAACTCTATCACGTCTCCATCATTGATTACTTTTGTTTCAATCTCATCAGACTTTACAAAATCATCATTTATTGTAACGGTAACATAAAGCGGACTTTCTACATCCTCCGCTTCAATAAGCTGCTTTACCGTTAATCCCTGTGGATATTCTTTCTTTTTGCCTGCTACTGTAATAGTCATATCATTATTCTCCTTTTACCGAATTTTTAATAAATAAATCAAAATCATCTTCACTTATTACACCGCTGTGTCTGCATACTTCTTTTTTATCTGCAAACAAAATCAGAGTAGGTGCAGATGTAATTTCATATTTTTCAACAAGTTTTGGACTCATTGGGCAATTTACTTTAACAAAATTAATTTTTCCATTGTACCGGGTTTCGGCTTTGCTGATAATTGGGGATATTCTTTTACACGGTATACAACTGTCGTTATAGAAATCTGCCAGTACAGGCAATTCATTTTCATTAATATAAGCATCAAATGTGCTGTCATTTAGCTTTTCCGCCATATCAGTCACCGACTTTCTGTACTATAAGGTCATATGTGTTATCTTCATTTGAAATCAGCTTGATAATTTTATGACCCTCTTCCTTTATACTTCTCGGAACATTTTGAACCGGCTCGCCATCATTCATATGGATACTTAAAATGTCGCCGTCGTCAAGCTCTTCAAGCGCAACCTTCGCCTTGACAAATGTAACCGGGCAAACAACATCCGTAATATCTACCTTGTCTGTTATTTTGTAATCATCCATTATATGCCTCCAAAACTTTTTCTTCTAATTTATCCCATCCAACTCTGTCGATGGTTTTTGCAAAGCGTTCCGACGGATTTGCATTGTCTGCAAAAAAATTGATGGCACTGTCTGCAACTCTGTATAATGTGGTTTTATCTGAAATGATAGGCAAAAGCTCTCTGCCTTTTTCAATATCGTTGCCGAAAGTACCGCCGAAAGAAACTATATAGCCGCTTTTGCCCTGCCAACTCCCCGTAGGACAAGCTGTAACGCATCTTCCGCAGTTGTTACATTTTTCATCATCAACAGTTATTTTACCGTCTTGAATCGTAATTGCACCGCTTCGGCAAGCTTTATCACAAACGCCGCAAAAAATACACGAGTCTTTATCCCAGCTTATAATCATTCCGCCTTTAACACCAAAATCATTTTCTTCTGCTTTAAGGCAATTATTTTGACATCCGGTAACGCCGAATTTAAACTTGTGGGGAAGCTCTCTGCCGAAATACCTTGAATCGAGTTCTTCGGCAATTTCAAGTGCGTCTATACATCCGCTCGGGCAACATCGTCCGCCTTGGCAAGCAGTGACCGTTCTTACTCTCGGCCCGCAAACTCCGGGGACAACACCACCTTTTGCAAGCTGTGCCTTAACCTCATCAATATCTTCAAGCTTTATAAACGGAATTTCAATTCCCTGTCTGGAAGTCAGATGAACGTAGCCGTGTCCGTATTTATCAGCAACAGCTTGAATGGCTTTTAGTTGCTCTGAAGTAACTGTTCCGCCTACCACACGAAGTCTAAGGGAAAAAGTATTTTTCTGCTTTTGCCGCATAAATCCCCCGGCTTTAAGTGCAGAATAATCAACTGCCAAATTGCTCACTCCTTATCTTAAAAATTATATGTTTGCACCTTCATACAGCATTTCAAGCATATCCGCTGTATGAAACGCATTATCAAAATCGGCAATAATATCTTCTATATCCTCGATACCCACGCTTATTCTTATTAAATCGTCATATACTCCCGCAGCTTCCTTTTCCGATTGTGAAGAATGTGCAAAAATAGTTGATGCAGGATGTACAACAAGAGTTTTTGTGTCGCCGATATTAGAAATATTAAGAGCATATTTCAGATTATTTATAATGGCAAAAGCCTTTTCTTTCGACTCAACACGAATTGTAATTATTCCGCCGGCATATCCGTGGGTGAATTGCTTTTGAATAAGCGGATAATATTGGTTATCTTTAAGTCCCGGGTAATTAACTTCCTTAACATATCTGAGCGTTTTAAAATGCTCAGCCAAATGCTGTGCGTTAGTACAAATTCTCTCCATACGAAGTCCAAGAGTTTCAAGTCCGTTGATATTAAGATAAGCGTTGAACGGTGCCAAACAAGCACCGATATTCCGCCAAACGGAATTTCTGAGCCTTGCAGTAAACGCACCCTTCCCGAATTTAAGATACTCTCCCATAACGGAAAATTTTTCTTTGTTCCATTTAAAATTTCCACCGTCAACGATAACACCACTGATAGCACTACCGTTTGAATTAATATATTTTGACGATGAATGAATAACAATATCCGCACCGAGTTTAATCGGCTTTACAAGAACAGGTGTTGCGGTTGTGCTGTCAATAATAAGAGGAATATCGTTTTTGTGTGCTAAAGAGGCAAGCTCCTTTACGTCAATAACATTAAGCTTTGGATTACCTATAAGTTCGGCAAAAATAACCTTTGTGTTGTTATTAATGACATCGGAAACATTGTCATATGTAAAATCATTAACATATACCGTTTTAATACCGAACGCTTCCAAATCGTGAAGCAAATCAAGAGTTCCGCCATATAAACCGGTAGGTGCAACAATTTCATCACCGCTTTTTAAAATATTCAAAAAGGTGCAAGTTACAGCCGCTGAACCTGACGAACAAGCCGTAGCGGATATACCATCTTCAAGACGGGCAATCCTTTTTTCAAAGTTATTTACAGTCGGATTTCCGAGCCGAGAATATGCAAATCCTGCTTTTTTATTATTAAATATATCCTCTAAATCCTCGGCAGTTTTGTGGGCAAAAGCACTCGTTTGAAAAATCGGCACTGAAGACGAACCCATAAAATCCTGTTCTTGTCTTGCTGAATGAAGAAGCATAGTGTTCATTTCAAGCGACTTTTCTTCTTTTCTTTCATTATATTTTTGCCGTGCTTTGGAAATCTTTTTAAAATCCATATTTATCACTTTCTCATAAGTATTTACAACAATTTCATTGAGGTTTCCTAAATTTATATCACCCAATTATCAGCAGAAAAAACAACCTTTCTGTATGTTTCAAATTTCATCCACTTTTCATAAAGTTGTTGTTTGTCTTTATTTTTCATATCCTCAAAAAATGATTTTAGGTCATCGTTAGAATTTATATTTATAGAAAATCCTTTACCGTTTACAATCGGCAGTCCCGAATAAGAATAGTTATCAATAGGAATAAGATTTGTTATAACTGCATTTCTTATTTGGATCGCAACAGAGGAATCAAGAGCAAGAATATCGAAATATCCCGGATATTCATAGCTTTCACCCTTTAGAGGAATTTCATCGCCGATTTTGTAATGATTATTTTTTGAAGAAAAATTATCTACTGAAAATGTCTTTTCGTTATAGAAAAATTCATCAAACAAATAAGTTTTTGCTTTTAAACCGTTGCCTTCAATAGAAACACAAGGCTCGTCGTCATCAAGTATTATTTCGTCAACGACACCGCAGGCGGAGGTCATATTTGAAACCCTGTCGATTATAATAAGCTCGCCGAGAGTTTTATGCTTTTTAAATTCGCTTATCGGAATTTTCTCATCAAGGATAATCTCGCAGGCGGCGATTTCATTCTTTGTGATATATGAAGCCTCAAGCTTTTCGCCACTGTTAATATCGGTTTTGAAAATAATTTTCTTTATATTTCCGGTGATTTTCTTAGTACCGAGCTTAATAAAATATTCCTTGCCGATGCCGAGGTGCGAATCGTCCATCCACAAAAGCGTTGCGTTAAAACGCCTTGCAGTTTTTATACCGCTGTCCTTGGAAAGAACGCTGCCCCTTGAAACATCAATTTCCCTGTTAAGAGTTATCGTCACGGGCTGACCTGCAAATGCACTTTCGCTTTCTTTGTCGCCTATTAAAATTGATTTTACTTCCGCTTTTTCATCGCTCGGCAAAGCCGTTATCTCATCGCCGACATTTACACTTCCCGATTCAATCTGACCCTGAAAGCCCCTGAAGGTTCTGTTAGGTCTGCACACCCTTTGAACCGGCATATAAAATCCCGCTTCATCATCGGCGGTTTTAACCTCAACATTTTCAAGATAATCCAAAATCGGCTCGCCGATATACCAAGGCATATTCTCCGATTTTTCGGTTATATTATCGCCCTCGGTCGCCGATACGGGAATAATCTTGACATTTTTGAGCTTCAGTTCATCTGAAAGAGCTTTTATCTGCTCCTCAATCTTTTCAAAAACAGCATTGTCATAGGACACCAAGTCCATTTTATTAACAGCAAAGACAAAATAATTAATGCCCATAAGACTGCATATCCTTGCGTGGCGCTTTGTCTGTACCAAAACTCCCTGTGACGCATCGACAAGAATAATTGCCAAATCGGCAAACGACGCTCCCACAGCCATATTCCTTGTATACTGCTCGTGACCGGGAGTATCGGCAACGATAAACGAACGCTTATCGGTTGTAAAATAGCGGTAAGCAACATCTATGGTAATGCCCTGCTCCCTTTCTGCACTGAGTCCATCAAGCAGGAGAGAATAGTCTATATCTCCGTTAGTTGAACCGACCTTTGAATCAAGAACAAGCGCTTCCTTTTGGTCGGCAAAAAGGAGCTTTGCATCGTACAATATATGCCCGATAAGAGTTGACTTACCGTCGTCAACGCTTCCGCAGGTTATAAATTTAAGCAAATCGTTCATTAGAAATAGCCCTCTCTCTTCCTCTTTTCCATACTTGCAGAACCGCCATCGCTGTCTATTACTCGGCTTGTCCTTTCGCTTTCAGCGGCTGAAAGCGTTTCCTCAATAATTTCATCAAGCGTTGTTGCAGTGGATTCAACACCGCCGGAAAGAGGATAGCAGCCGAGAGTTCTGAAGTGAACGCTTTTCATCATTGGCTTCTCGCCGGGCTTGAGTCTCATCCTGTCGTCATCAACCATAATCAGATTCCCGTCACGCTCAACAACCGGACGAACCGCCGCAAAATAGAGAGGTACTATATCTATATTTTCTCGCTTTATATACTGCCAAATATCCGTTTCCGTCTAGTTAGAAATCGGAAATACCCGGATACTCTCGCCCTTTTGAATTTCGGTATTATAAAGCTTCCACATTTCGGGCCTTTGATTTTTAGGATCCCATGCCTGAGCCGAATTCCTGAAAGAGAAAATTCTTTCCTTCGCTCTGCTCTTCTCCTCGTCCCGTCTTCCTCCGCCGAACGCCGCCGTAAAGCCGTATTTGGTCAGTGCCTGCTTGAGTGCCTGCGTTTTCATTATATCCGTATACGCTGCGCCGTTATCAAACGGATTTATGCCCTTTTTAACTCCGTCCTCGTTGATGTATTCAAGCATTTCTATGCCGAACTTTTTTGCAGTCTTGTCACGGAACTCTATCATTTCCTTAAACTTCCATGTTGTGTTCACATGGAGGAACGGAAACGGAGGCTTTTGCGGATAAAACGCTTTAAGCGCAAGATGAAGCATTACCGAGGAATCCTTGCCGATTGAATAAAGCATTACCGGCTTTTCACATTCCGCCGCCACCTCTCTCATTATGTATATCGCTTCCGCCTCAAGCTCATCAAGATGGGTTAATTTACTCATAATTTTGATACCTTTCAATATTTATTAGAACTTTGACTGTCAACGGTAATTGTCCTTATAAGGTCGTTTTCGTTATAAAATTTCCAGTTGAGCAACGAGCCTTTCCTTTCAACCTGCATATATGTTTTTTCATCACCTATATCAGAGCCGAGGAAAAATTCAATCGCACCTGTGTTACATTCTTTTAAGCAGGAAGCACATCCCCAACAATCTTTTGGATATAATATTTCTGCCTTTCCTGTTTTGGTATCTATATCTATCAGTCCTCCGGGACAAACTTCACTGCACCTTCGGCAAGATACACATTTTTCCTTGTTAATTCTGATACTCATATTTACCATACCTTTTTGCAAGTTGTCGCTCGATTATTTTAATTTCTCCGTTTTCAAGTTTTGAATTTATGTATTTTAAAAAGTGTTCATCGTCCTTTTCGGGATAAGAGAGATTTTCAGCAAAGCAATGCCATCTTGTTTCTTTCCTTGCGGTAAGGTGAGCAATCAAGCTAAGACATACTGTCAGTCGTTCACGCACCTCAAAAAAATGAGTGAGCTCTCGCATATCGCTGCAAAAGATTTTATCAAGTTCTTGTTCAATTTCCTTTATCTTTTCCTTTGCAACGGCAAGAGATTCTTGAGTATAAGAATAATTAGTTTTTATACCGCCAGCATAAGTGTCCATAACATCCTGCATTTTTTCTTCAATCGCTTCGGGCGATTCGGTATTAGCAGAAGAAAAACGCCGATTTACTTCAAGTATGGTTTTTTCAATAAACTGATTTGGAATTTGAAAATTATCAAATTTTTCTAATTCTTTTAAAGCAGCATTCGCTGTAATTTCTCCCTCAGCAAGCGCACCCGTTACATATTTTTGAGGGCAGCCTCCTGCAACATCTCCTGCCGCATACAAGCCGTCAAGCGTCGTTTTTCTGTCGTTATCAACCCAGTAACCGCTTGCAGTATGACCGCCGACTACATAAGGCTCCGTACCCTCAATTTCCACATTTTCGCTGTCGGCACTTTTTTGGGATGAAACCCATTTAAGCGTTTGCGACGGTGCCATATTCAAATATGCTTTTTCCAAATCTTCTGCTTGCTCCGCGGTTATAGAGTCGGTCTTTAAATAGCATGGACCCCTGCCGGATTTGTTCTCTTCAACCGTTCCCCAAAGTCTTTGAGAGGTGGTGAGACCGTATTTATCTTCATAGACCTCGCCGAGTGAATTTATCTGTTTAGCGCCAACTCCCTGAGCAAGCGTTCCTGTCGGTGCTATAGTATCCTTACATCTTAGTGCTATAAAACGCATTTCAAATGTTGTCATTTCAGCACCGGCTCGTATTCCCATAGCGTATCCTGCACCTGTGTTAAAAGGGCAGTACCACATTTTATGCCGTGAAAATCCCGGATTATTCGGTTTGTAAAGTCCTGCCGCTCCGCCGGTACATATTATAGTTTCCTTAGCCGAAATGAAATAAAGTTTTTCTTCATTAACACTGTTGCCCCAAGCTCCGATAACTCTGTTGCCATAGGTAACATAATCAACTATATTAAGATTATTTATAACAGTTACATTGTCAAGCTTTTTCACTGCATTTGCCAAAATCGGCTTGATGTTTTCACCGTTAATTTTAATATTTCTGTTGCCTCTGCTGACATATTCACCGTTTTCATCTTTAAGTATTACAAGTCCGAGTGCTTCTAATTTTTCAGTCACTTCATTAAGACGCTTGCTCATTGATAAAAGCAAGTCCTCTCTCGCAATACCGTGAGCGTCTGCAACTGCATAGTCAACGTAAAAATCGGGAGTATGACCTTTGGTAATGTATGCGTTGAGTGCATTTACACCTGCTGCAAGGCAGCCGCTTCGCTTGATGTTGGCTTTTTCGGCGATGATTATTTTTGTTCTCGGCGATTGCTCAGATGCTGTAATTGCGGCAAAGCAGCCTGCCGTACCGTCGCCGATAATCAAAATATCCGTTTGCAGTTTTTGATAATCCATAATAATCACCATAGCCTTTTGTTTTTTGATTAAAAACAAAAATATTTTATATATTCGACTTTTCCTATCGACTTAGTAGGTTTAGTATATCAAAATAATAATCTATTAGGAATAAAATGTCAATAGTAAAATCAAAAATGTATTAAACAATATTTCTTTAATCAAGATTTTTAAGGCATTTAATTGCCGAAACGGTTTTTTCTGTTTCTTTTTCTCCATGACAAGCTGAGATAAACATAGCTTCAAATCTGCTCGGTGCAATATATATACCGTTTTCAAGCATTTGATAAAAGTATTTGCAAAAAGCGTTTTGATCGGATTTTAGAGTATCATTATAGCTAGTAACTTTATTTTTTGTAAAAAATACGCTTAGAAGCGAGCCGACACGATTTACATTGATACCTTTTTCTTTGTATGCTTTCTCAAGTGCTGCACCGCTTTTGTCAAGTCTGCGGTAAATGTCGGGATTTTCATTTAATATTTTCAGAGTTTGGATACCTGCCGTTACCGCAATCGGATTACCTGAGAGAGTTCCTGCTTGATATACATTACCGATGGGAGCAACGCACTGCATAATATCAGCCCTGCCTGCATATGCGGCAAGTGGCATCCCTCCGCCCACGATTTTGCCGAGAGTTACCAAATCCGGCGTTACGCCGTAATATTCTCCTGCGCCACCATATGATAAACGAAAACCGGTTATAACCTCATCAAAAATCAAGAGAGCATTATTTTTTGTGCAAATATCTCTTAAAAATTTGAGAAAATTCTTTTTAGGCGGAACTACTCCCATATTTGCGGCGACAGGCTCAACAATGAGTGCCGCTATATCGTCACTGTTTTTGAATATAAGCTCCACAGATTTTTCATCATTATAATCGGCAAGAAGAGTATTTTTAATGTACCCTTCGGGCACTCCCGAACTATCCGCAACACTTTCGGTAAGCAGACCGCTGCCTGCCTTTACAAGCAGACCGTCGCTGTGACCGTGGTAATTACCTTTGAACTTTATAATTTTATTTTTACCGGTATAACCTCTTGCAAGGCGGATTGCACTCATAACCGCTTCCGTTCCGCTTGAAACAAGGCGTACCTGCTCGGCACATGGAATTGCTTCACAAATCATTTTGGCGAGCTCTGTTTCTTTTTTAGTCGGAGCACCGAATGTCAGACCTTTATCACATTCGCTCTTAACGGCATTGATAACTCTGCTGTCTGCGTGCCCTAAAATACACGGTCCCCAGCTGCCAACATAATCTATAAATTCATTGCCATCCTCGTCATAGATATATGCACCTTTAGCTCGGTCTATAAAAAGAGGATTGCCATTTACGGACTGAAATGCACGAACGGGACTGTTTACTCCTCCCGGTATATACTTTTTTGCTTTTTTAAAATATTCCACAGACTTAGCATTATTCATTTAGCCACCCCGCAATATCAAGTGCATGGTAGGTTATAATCCTATCAGCACCGGCACGCTTCAGCGATAACATATTTTCAAGAACAATGCGCTTTTCATCAATATACCCTTTTTCAGCTGCAGATTTAACCATTGCATATTCCCCGCTGACATTATATGCAATTAAAGGCACATCAAACGCATTTCTTGCAGATGATAAAATATCACCGTAGGCAAGCGCCGGCTTTATTATAACCATATCGGCACCCTCTGTTAAATCCTGTTTTATTTCCGCCATTGCCTCTCTGCCGTTTGCGGGATCCATTTGATAGGTTTTTCTGTCACCGAAGCAAGGGGATGACCCTGCCGCATCACGAAACGGGCCGTAATAAGCGGAAGCAAATTTTGCACTGTAACTCATAATGGGAGTGTTAATAAATCCGCTTTTGTCAAGAGCTTCTCGAATTGCTTCAATTCTGCCGTCCATCATATCCGATGGTGCAATTATATCCGCACCCGACTTTGCAAGAGAGACTGCGGTTTTAGATAAAAAGGGCAATGTTTCATCATTTAAAATTTCACCGTTTTTTACAACTCCGCAATGACCGTGAGATGTATATTCACAAAGACAAACATCGGCTATAATTAAAACATTTGTGTATTTCTTTTTTATATATTTTATTGCTCTTTGTGTAATTCCGTTTTCATCATATGCTCCGCTTGCCTTTTCGTCCTTTTGTGACGGTATACCGAAGATGAGAAGCGACTGAATTTTTTTTGAAACAACCTCATCTAATATTTCATCGAGTCTGTCGATGCTGTAACGAAAAATACCCGGCATTGATTCTATAGGCTCTTTAATGTTTTCTCCGTCCTTGACAAAAACAGGATATATTAAATCGTCTGTACTTATTCTGTTTTCACGCACGAAAGAACGCATTTGTTCATTCTGTCTCAATTTTCTGAATCTTTTCATTTTTCTTATCCTCCGAAATTGCTTTTACTATGCCGTCGGCGGTTTCTTCTTTAGCAACAATGATTTTTTTATCGGTATACTTTTTTAGCCTTTGAGCCGTAACACTGCCGATACAAACGGGCTTTGAATTATTAAATTTTAAGCCATTTTCAAAAAAAGCATGAACACCATCGGCACTTGAAAATGTAATATAATCCGTATTTACATCGTAATTTTCCAAAATAGGCTCGGTTGTATAAATATGAACATCGTCATAAGGTATATTTGCGTTTTTCAAGTAAAAAGGTAAATCAGCAGAACCTTTTGCCGAGCGTAAAATCAAAACTCTGTCATTATGAGAAAGCACTAAATCAAGATACTTACCCATAACCTCGGCTGTAAATTTTTCGGGTATGAAATCCGCATAAAGACCGTATTTTGCAAGCTCGTTTGCGCATTGGGTTCCGATACAGGCAAATTTTAAATTAAAAAGCTTTCTTAAATCAATTTCATTTTCCTTTAAAAAGCTGAAAAACAGCTCAACTCCTTTTGCGCTTGTAAATGCAACACAGGTGTATTTTGAAAAATCATTTGGGATATTTTCCGTAAGCGGTACGATTTTTAAATTTGTTCTTTTTTGTGTATAAGCACCGAGAGAATTTAGCTTTTTACAGAGCTTTGATGAAAAATTTTCACTGCCTGTTACGGTTACGCTCACGCCCTTTAAAGGCAAAATATCTTTGTTGCAAAGGTGCATTGACGATACTGCACCGACAATCAAAATTGCAGGAGTTTCGGCATTTTTGCTTTTTTCGGCAATATTATCAAGCGTACCGTCAATTCTTTTTTCATCAGGATAATATCCTCTTGAAAGCAAAGAACACGGTGTATTTTTGTTTTTTCCGTTCTCAATTAAAGAAGCACAAATTTTATCAACATTATGTAAAGGCATAAGGAAGATCAGCGTACCGTTAAGTCCGGCAAGAGCGGCGTAATTTTCACATATTTCATCAGCCGAACTTCCCGTTACTACCGTAAATGACTGAGAAATGCCACGATGCGTTACAGGTATGCCGAAATGCTCGGGAACTGCAACAGCAGAGGTTACACCGCAAATTGTTTGACAAGGTATATTTTCTTTTTCAAGAGCAATAATTTCTTCCGCCCCTCTGCCGAAAACAAAGCTATCGCCGCCCTTCAGGCGAACCACATTCTTATTTTCTTTTGCTTTTTCAATCAGTAAGCTGTTAATTTCTTCTTGATTTTTGCTGTGATTTTTATATCTTTTACCAACATATATTTTCTCCGCCGTGCTTTCAGCTTCAAGCAATAAATCATTATCAATCAAATCATCGTAGACGACCACATCGGCATTTCTTAATTTTTCAAGACCGTCGACGGTTATCAATTTTTTTGAACAGCCTGCTCCTACAAGCGTAACAATACCTTTATCCATATATTTCATCCTTAATTTCACGGCAAATGGATTTATAATTTTCAAATATTCCCGACCTAACAGTTCTTCTGCCGCAAAACATTGCCGATATTTCTATTTCTTCGCCGTCAATTTTTGAATGAACACCGAGTGCGATATTGCAATCTGCCTGCATCAAAGAAAACATATACCGCTCCGCTTCAAATCTTTTAGCTGTAATTTCATCGCTTATATCACGCAGAATTTTTATAATTTCCTCATCACATTCTCTGCACTCGACGGCAATAATTCCTTGGCAGGCGGACGGTATAAATTCATCCGTGCTGAATACTCTTGCATCAAATTCGGACAAATCCGTATTAAGCCTGTCAATACCCGCTTTTGCAAGAATGATTGCATCATATTGCCCACATTTCAATTTTTCAAGTCGGGTATCAACATTACCTCTTATGCTTTCGTACTTCGCATTCGGAAAAAATTTCTTACATTCTGTTATTCTCCTCGGACTTCCGGTTCCTATCAAAATATTATTTTTGTGAGCTTCGCCTTTTCTGAAAATCAGACAATCCTCACTGTCAGCCGCCTTAGGAGTTCCCGCAATAATAAGACCGTTTGCAAGCGTATAAGGCAAATCCTTACCGCTGTGCACGGCGATGTCAGCCCTGCCGTCAAGCAGATATTCTTCAATATCTTTTACAAAAAGACCTCTGCCACCGATTTCATTAATCGGGTTTCTCCTGTCTTTGTCGCCTTTTGTACTGACCTTTTCAATAGTTACGTTGACTCCTTGATTTTCCAAAGAGTCTTTAACTATCTGAGCTTGAATCATCGCAAGACGGCTTGAACGAGTTGCAAGAATAATGTTTTTCATAAAAGTAACTCCGATAATTTATTTTTAAGTATTTTTGCTCGTTCGCTTTGCTCGGATATAGTATGTTTCAGCTGATTTTTCAAAATCCAAAGCTCGTCGATAATTTCCTCGGTATTATCGGGAATGACTCTCTCAAACTCATTTTTTATATATGAAGAAAAAGCGGGACTTTTACCTGCTGTTGCAATTCCTACAGTTAAATCGCCTCGCTTTATCAGTGCCGGGAATATAAAAGAGCAGAGTGACGGATTATCGGCAACATTCACGGGAATATTTTTTTCACGGCAAAGCCTTGCAATATGAGAATTTAATTCGTTATCGTCGCTTGCACATATAACTATGTCGGCACCGTCAATATCCGAGTTCTTGAATTTTCTTTTTATAACACGCACTTCGGTAATCTCTGTACTTTCTGCCACTACGGCAATTCTGTTTGTAAACAAGCTGAGTTTTTCCGCTTTGCCTTTTGCTACATTTCCTCCGCCGATTATTAAAAAATTTTTATTTTCTATATCCTCAAAAAATGGAAACAGTGTCATTAAATTACTCGCCTTTCAATAATAATTAAATATTTTTCATTTTTTTAATTACGGCAACAAAACTTTCAAGTTCTTTTGCATTTGCACAATCTCTGAAATCATATATAAAATTGCGGATTTTAATATCATCTATTGAATTAACCGCAGGTACAAGCCTGTGAAACTCGAGAGTTTTAAAAAGTTCATCCTCATATTCGGCTATAATGTCGTCGGCAAATTTCATTTCTTGAATTTTTATCTTACTGTTATTTTCGGCAATCTTATCAAAATCATCAATTTGCATCAATGATAAACCGTTAATTTTCTTCACCTCGTCATCTATATCTCTCGGCACTGCAAGGTCAATAAACAAGCGGTTTTTCTCGGATTTGATATAACTTTTCAGATTGTCGTATAAAATGGTAAAATGCGGACTTTTTGTAGCGGAAATTACAATGTCGGCTTCGTCAATATAATCATATCTTTGACCGTAATCAATGTATTTCAAATTCGGTTTTAAATCCGCTTTTTTAATATTGCGAGATGTTATAAAAACTGTAAAATCATCATATGAAAGCAGATTTTTCATAACCTTGCCGCCGATTTCACCGCCTGCACCTATCAGCAAAACAGCTTTATTCTCCGTCGAAAATTTGTGGCAAACACTCGCAACAATAGTTGCAACGGACACAGAGCTTTTTGAAATCAGCGTATTTGTCTTTACCTTTTTCGCACAGGTTATTGCACATTTAAAAATCTCGTTAATTTCATAATTTGTTGCAGAATTTTTTTGTGAAAAGTCAAACGCTTTTTTTACCTGACCAAGTATTTCGTCCTCACCGCATACCATAGATTCAAACCCGCAGCACACTCGAAAAAGATGATTAATTGCTCCTTTGTCGGTATAAATTAAAATATGGTTTTTAACAGTACTCTCTTCTGCGTGCGCACATCTGCAAAAAACGGACAGTGCTTTATATACATCTCCACAGCCATAAATCTCGCACCTGTTGCAGGTTGATAAATATACACAAGATTCTGTTTGATTTGATTTTAACATTTTAAAAAGTTCAGCCGATTTTTTTTCGTCAAACGAAAACGCTTCTCGAAGTGATAAATCGGCTGTTTTAAAATTTATTGAAAGAGCAAACATTTTATACTACCGTAATTGTATTTTTTAACATTCCCATCCAGCAGGTGTAGGTAAATGTTCCTTTCTCACTCGGAGTAAATTCAATAATATTTTCGCCTTCCTGCAATGTAATTTGTGTATCGTATTCGGCAATCACAATTTCATTGTTGCATCCGTTGAGTGCATCGGAAGCTACTGTTATTGTCCACACAACAGGTATGCCTGCTTCCACCTGTAAATCGTCAAATCCGTTTGAATGAAGTGATGATGTTATATACTGCTTATCGCCACTTACCGTTGCGGTTATTACACTCTCACTTGATGATTGAGAAAGTGACGGCAAGGATATTCCGGTAAGAGCGAAATTATTTTGAAGCATATATATTCCGAATACCAAAACAAGTACGGCACTTACTTTAAGCATTGTATCTTTCGCTTTTTTCTTTAAAACTCCTGCCGCTAAGGAAAATATAAACATAAGCGGTATTGTACCAAGACAGAAAAAGAACATCGAAAGCGCACCGGATATAAAACTTCCGCAGGCTATTGCATAAAGCTGCATTGACTGCAAAGGACCACACGGCATAAACGCATTAACTATACCCACCGCAAAAGAGCCGTGTCGGCTGAATTTTGCCATTGTAACCGATAATCTTTTCGGCACTTTTGGCGTCAACTTTTTCAGGAAACCAAAGTTGCCGAGCATATTTATTCCGGTTATTACCATAAATGTACCGGCAATTATGCCTATTACTCCTCGCATTTTAAGCGTTACTGCAACCGCTTCGCCAATCAGACCGAGGACACCGCCGACAATGGTATATCCTGTAAGTCTGCCGAGGTTATACGATAAACCCTTTACAATCGGATGTTTGTCAGTATTACTTACACTTTGAGCAAGATTGATTCCGGAACACATTGCAATACAGTGAACAGAAGTCAAAAGTCCTATAACAAACAAAACGGCATAACTGACCTTTTCCTCGCTGACTGTCGGGAATTTTTGGAATATTTCCGTAAGTCCGCATTGTGTTGCAATAACATATAAGCCTAATATTATTACAAGAATATAAATTGTATTTTTATTATTTTTCTGTTTATCCGCAATATCGTATCCCGCTTTGATGACGGCAGTCTTTATTAAATCCTCGTTTGCCGGTTCATCAAATTCAACAATCAAGGTATTTTTTTCACAGTCTGCCTTTGCAAAGCTTACCCCGTCAACCTTTTTAACGGCATTTTCAACACTTGTTTCGCAGGCAGAGCATTTCATAGAATCTACATTAAGGCATATTTTTTTCACGGCATATCACCTAAAAGCTTTTCCAACCTGAAAATTCTTCTTTGTATTCTTCAAGAAAATCAGAAGAAACGGTTATTATTCCGTCTGATTCGGTGTAATTGTCCTCGGTTATCGGTACAGGATTACATCCGCCTTGCTCGATTCCGACATCATCTGTATCAAAAGAATTTTTGCAATTTTGACATATAAAACTATCACCGCTTTGCAAAAAATAAGCGTACGGCGATCCCATACAAACTTGACAGGTGTTAAGTGCTAATCGAATAGACCCGTCAGAGGCTTTAACTGCAAAGAGTTCAACTATTGTACCGTCTGCATCGTAATCATAAAATGTTGCCGTTTCAGTAATTTCGCTTTTCTCAATTTCAATATCACTTGTAAATACAGGTGTATCTGCTTCACTTTGTGTTGATTCCTGTACTGTTTCGCTGTCAACGATATCGGTTGAATCTCCGCTTATCTTCGGAACAACTATCGCCAAAACAGCTACAATCACGACCAGTACTGTAACTATAGGTAAAATAATATTTTTGTTTTTTGTTTTCATTACAATAAACCTGCTTTTTCTAACGCCTGCTTTAAATCCGCTATAATATCTCCTTTGTCCTCAATACCTACGCTGAAACGGAAAAAACCGTTACTGAATTTTTCGGGATAAAGATATTGTCTTTCATCATTTTCGCCGATAAAAACAATCAAGCTTTCGTCGTGACCGAGGGAGACTGCGGATGTTATTATCTTTAAATAACTGACGAATTTATTATGTGTATCGTGATCTGCTTTTAAGCCGAACGACAACACACCCCCGAAACCGGGAGACATCTGCTTTTTTGCAACAGAATATCCCGGATCGCTTTTAAGTCCCGGATACGCAACAAAACTAACGCACGGTTGTTTTTCAAGCCATTCGGCAACAGCAAGTGCATTTTCGTTATGTTGTTTCATTCTCAGAGGAAGCGTTACGCTTCCTCTCATAATAAGCCAAGCATTGAACGGACTTATTGTACCGCCCAAATTAACCTGAGATACAGCACGGATTTTATCAAGATATTCCGTTTTGCCTATAATAGCACCGCCCATAGCATCGCCGTGACCGTTAATATATTTTGTAAGACTTTCGATTGAAAAATCCGCACCGAGTTCTATCGGTCTCTGATTAAACGGAGAAGCAAATGTATTATCCACGCTCAAAAGCGCAGAGTGTTTGTGAGCAATATCTGCAACAGCTTTAATATCCGTAATACCGAGAGTCGGATTACCCGGAGTTTCAATATGAATAAGCTTTGTATTACTGCGAATTTCAGCCTCTATATTTTCAGGATTTGAAGTATCAACAATTGTAGTTTCAACACCAAATTTATTATTCAAAAGTTCGTTAAGCAAACGATAGACGGCAATATATGTTACACTTGAAAAGATAACATGGTCACCTTTGTTCAGCATAGCAAAAAATAATCCGCTTAGTGCCGCAACACCGGATGCAAGAACAATACAGTCCTCTCCGTTTTCAAGTGACGCTATCCTTTCCTGCAAATATTTTTGATTTGTTCCGCCGTTTCTCGTGTAAAGATTTCCGCCGGCACTTGACCAATTCATATCGGTAGGATCATACGGAAGGGCATAACTATTAGCCATAGTTATCGGTCTTTTTATTGCACCGCTTTCTCCGTCAATATCATTGCCGATATGTACAGCTCTTGTCTGAAATCCGTATTCCTTTTCATTAAAATTATTCGGCATATCTTCACCTCAAATATTTTGATACAAAATTCTTTAATGCAAAGTATAACATCAATAACCTACTTTGTCAATAGGTATAGTAGGCAAACAAATTTTAATCTATTTCAATAACATCTCTCCCCACCATTTTCCTTTTGTATGTTTTAGCTGTTCAACAAAAGCTACGGGAAAGTCCGCACTGCCTTTATCATAGTATGAGCCTTTTGCCATAAATTTTGTAGGCTTGTAGTTTTTAAGTTTCCTTGTTTCCGTTTAAATCACCTCCAAATGGGCATGAAGAAAGAGCGGCTGTGATAGTCGCTCTTAGGTATTAATGTTGATTATGTTAAATTTGATTCACAAAAATGTTTACAGCTTTCGATATAGTGTAACATACATGGTAATAAAGCAAGCCAAGCCGCCAATGAAGTTTGAAATGGGTTCAGCAAGAAATACACCGTCAGTGCCAAATCCCATAAACATAGGAAGGAATATCGTCAGCGGAACCACAATCACAACCTTCCGTAGAATGGAGAAAAAAACAGCTCTCTTTGCTTTTCCAAGTCCAACAAAAGTGGACTGCCCCATGAATTGCAGGCTCATAAATACAAAGCCCATAAAATAAATCCGGATTGCTCTCGCTCCAAGCTCTATTGTTTGGACATCATTTGAAAAGATTCTGATAAAGGCGGTTGGAAACACTTCAATGACAAGCCAAATAACCGCTGTGTAAACGATCCCGGTTATAGCCATAAAACGTATACCTTCTTTTACCCTGTCAGGCTTTTTTGCACCATAATTATACCCAAGCACCGGTTGTCCTCCGCTGCTGATGCCTGTCACCGGCAGGGTGGCCATCTCACGAACGCTGTTAATAATAGTCATAATTCCAACATACAAGTCACCGTCATAATTTTGCAGTGTTACATTACATACGATTTGCACAAGACAGTTTGTTGCCTGCTGCATGAAACCACTCACACCCAACCCAAAAACGCTGGTGACAGTTCGCCGTTTCAGCTTCATATAACGTAATTTGAGTATTTCTGTCCTTGCCTGTAGCACCTTCTTTAAAACTTGTACCTTTTAAAATGGCATTCTTTCCGTACTTTTTCTTTATGTCCAACATAGCCTCTTGTATGCTGTGTTCCTTTTTTAATCTTTCTTCTTCGTCTTTTTCATCCTGCTGTTTTTTATCATAATCAGTAAAAAAGTCAAGTTGTTCTGCCGGTTGAGTGCTTTCAATGTTATTCTCGCTTACGATATGATTAGCAGAAATATTAAGTCGTCTTATCAAAAGATTTTCATCAACAATTTTATCATACAACTCAAGAACGGCTTTTGTTATTAAGCGAGATGAGTTTGTCTGCTTTTCTATGTTCGCAGTGCCGTGTGCGT
>JAJBVC010000210.1 GCA_020860025.1 Clostridiales bacterium
TTATCTTCATCGGACTTTTGTATGAGTATAATTGAAGGTTATTATTCTTTCTTTAATAAAACAATTTTTCTTTCGGCTTTAGCAATATATTGGGAATCCTCCCACTCTTCATAAAATTCACTAAGTGGTATAAAATTGTTAATTAAATCGTATCCTGTTTTTACTGTAATGAATTCGGAAAACCAAATACTTTTTTCAAACGATATTTCACGTCCATCTGCAAGTTCAATAACTATGCCACGTGATGTTTTTGCAATATAAGAGTGCTTGAGTTATTCAAACACGACACTTTTACGATTATACTCAAAACGATATTCACTTTCCCAACCATTTGTATCTGTAGATGCAATTTTATCAATAAGCTTGTAACCTTTTCTTATTGTAATGTCTTCTGAAAGCCAAATGTCTTTTTCAAATAAAATTTCAAGACCATCTGAAAGTTCGAATATTATGCCTCTTGTTAATTGTACATCATACGTCTGAATACCATCTTTGAAAAGCTTTTGATGTTCATTTATAACCGTAATTCTTGCTATTTCAGCGTTTACAGGCATTTCAATCATTTGCTTACCTTGAATGTAAGAGTGTATGTCTTCTTTACTTACAACACAAAATTTGAAAATACCAACATCTTCATTTGCACCAAAATAATCTCGAGTTTCTATAAAATTTGTTAGTGCGTAAAACTCATTTTCAATACATAAACCTACAATGCCGTAAACATCATTTGTAAACATAAACTCATCTTGATTATAATACATAAACTGTTTTCCAATGAGTTTCTGTAAAATATCAGAACTCATTTTGGTTATGCTATCGTTAATATTAACCACTTTTTACTAACCTCCAATAAAATGTATTTTCTGTTGTTTAATTCCACCGGAGTGATTGCTACCCTTGATATTGATATCAACAACAGGCGAGCCATCTGAATGTGAAATTATACGCTTTGTAATCACCGTTCCATCTGCCATTCTTGTAATTGACAGGTTATTGTTAATTATTTGTTCAGTTCCACCATAGGCGAGTTTGTTGTAAAAATCATTTGCTGAAGAAAGTGCATTTTCAGAAACGATGTTTCTTGTATGGATATTTCCATGACGACTATTATCACCAAAATATCCATTGCTGTATTTATACGATTTAGATGTGATAAGCACATTCTGACCGATACTACGGTAATATGTAGCACCACCTTTAAGATAAGTTCCCATTTCTACGCACCTACCTTTTTAGGATGCGTGCGTTCAAACCAACTTGCATATCGATAGAATTCTGTATAGTTTTCAAAGCCACCGAAAATATCATTTGGCATATATCCATGAACAATTACCGCTTTCGGTGCTAATGTATCTATCATTGCAGTTAGACCAATTTTGAACATTTTACGTTCGTCTTTTGAAGTAATACAGCCGTGTGTACTTATTGCGACTATATTTCCTAAGGGAACTCCTGAAAAACAGTAGTCAAAACTTGATTCATCGCTCCAACGAATATTTGGAATAACCGGTATACCATTTTTTTGCAAATAATAGCCGACAGCACGATTCATATAGGTATTAGCCTGCTGTAAACATTTAGACTGACCAATTGCCATTGAACAGTCAGGAGTTATTACTCCGTCATACTGCTTTAGCATGTCAAGATAATGTGTCGTTCCGGTTAATACTGAGGAAAACTCTTTATCGTGTTCATAAAAATGAACATATTGGCGCTTATTTTCACATCGCTTAGCCTTAGTGAACGGAATTATGTCTTTCGGAATTTGTACGTTATCTAAGTCCATTAAAACAGGAATACCTGCATCGCCGATAATGCTTGCTCCTTCAGTTAAATATGCTTGAAATCCATCATCGAATATAGTTTTTCTTCTTCTCATAGTGTAAATACCTCATAAAATTAAAATTCTTAAAAATGTACATAATTATTTTTCCTTTCAGCTCATACAACAAGACAATTGAGCATAATAAATATAATTTTTGTCTTGAGGTTTGAGCCTCCGAGTATTACACACGAGATTTACCAGATAACAAGCAGAAACACTCGGAAGCTCTACAAAAGTCAATATTTGTCAAATCATTTTTTTGAAATCACTTGACTTTTTTCATGATTTCTTCTATTATAAAAGAACCAGATAACGAGCAGAAATGCTCGGGAAGCACTTTGTGAATTGTTATAACAGTTTGCAGAGTGCTTTTTCTTTTTTATGAAATACAATCAACCGCATCACCACCTTTATTTTAAATGTCTATATTGCACACAGGCAGCATCATAAGAAACTCCGCACTGCTTAGCAATTTCAGTTACACTCATTCCTTTAACAAGATGTGCAGGCACCATAAGTTCACCTGCAAAACATTTTGCTTGCCATTCGGGGTCACGAAATGCAGGAATTTCTACACCGCCAAAATTACGCTCAAACTTAAACCCAAAAAAACACAGTGTAAGATAATGCCCTATTTCGTGAGCAATTGTCATTCTGTCTTTTCCTTCACCGTTGCACGCACCTTCGTATACACTCTCTTTAATATGTATACAACAGGTTTTGATATTCGTATCGGCGTGAACATTCTTTGGCATAACTTTATTTTCAACAATTTCATAATTAAAATCATCAAAAAGTTCTGTCATAACATCAAGAAGCTTTACAATCGGAAAATAAATTTCATTATCTAACTGTAAATGTTTTCTGAAAACACGGGCAAGATTTCTAAAATCAGAACGTGACTTTGCCTCAACCATATAATCAATCAAATATTAGTCCTCCTTGTGTCGCTTAAGAATTTCAAAAATTTTTTTACTCGTTTCATCATCAAGAGAATCAAATTCTCTTGCAAATGAAATCGCAAGCATTTTATTATTGGGGGTTGCATTTTGTAAATTGAGTTCAATAGCGTTATTAGTGTCAATAACAGCTTCATAAAACTCATTTGCTTGAACATCTGTAAAAGAATAAATTTCAGCTATTTTCTCCATCCAACTTTCAGGCATTTTCTTTTTTCCGTTTTCTACAGCAGATAAAAAAGCTGAAGAAACCCCGAGCGTTTCTGCCATATCTTTTAAGATTTCTCCATTATCTATGCGGAGTTTTCTTAAAAACTTTCCAACACTTGTTAACATAATGCTCACATTACTCCCTTCAATGGCAACATTATAACCTATGAGATTTAATTTGTCAACCTCTTTGGTTGATTTTTTATTTACTCTTGTGTACATTTTTCTCTTTGTTTGATAATAATATTTTTAGAAGATGTCAATATTTTTTAAAAAAATAAATGTTGGAGTCCCACACCCCAACATTTATTATAGAAATC
>JAJBVC010000016.1:0-11843 GCA_020860025.1 Clostridiales bacterium
GTTATTACTGTTGTTATTATATATTTTTTTTTCGTTTTTCGCAACATAAATCAAATAAATATAACCAAATGTTAAAGAACCGCCTTAAATCACTTAAACTGTAGGACGGTTCTTACTATTATTTTTTTATTACAACATTAGGCTTTTTCTTTGAGCAATGCATTAAATGGACCGGATTCGTTAATTTCAAGTACAATTTTTGCAAACTCGTCAGCCGGTATTAACTGACCTTTTTTTATCCACCACCAAACAATTCCAGCCTGACCAGACGCCATATACTCAAGTATTCCTTTTTGCTTTATCGGAAGATTCGATAAATTTGAATTAAAAAGCTTTGTCGTATAATCGTAAACATATTCTTTCATTTCAGATTGGATTTTTCCACTCGGTCTGCGCTCTAAAACAGATAAAAAGAAATCTCTGTTTTCTTCTATTTTATTAAACATTTCTGTCAAGAGAGAAAGCTCTTTATTGAATATTCCATCTATAAGATTCGGAAAAATTATTTTAAGCTCGTTTATCAGTCTATTTTCAAGTTGAGAAACTAAATCAAATATGTCTTTATAGTAGTAATAGAATGTGCCTCGATTGATTTTTGCAGTTCGGCAAAGCTCACTTACAGAAATTCTATCAACATCATTTTTCTCTAACAGCTTTATAAAAGATGATATTATCCTCTCTTTTGTCTGTTCGCTTGTATGATTTGCTATTCTTGCCATTACTGTCACCTTTTTACATTAGTCAAAATGAAGCTGAAAAATTAAACAATTTGTCGAAATTTGTTCATTTATTTTTTTCACTGCTTTTATTATAATATAATATATTTTTATGATTATCAACCTTATTTTAACTTTTTTAAATTTATATTTAATCACAAAATTCACAGCGTGATAAGAGGAATTACAATGGCGGTAAAAACGGCAATACAAAATAAAATTACTGCAAATAATACGAACTCTGCTCCGTATCTTCTCGGAATTGACATTGGCTCTACGACTGTTAAATTTCATTTGCAAAGAGAAAACAATATTATTTTCACCTGTTATGAAAGGCATTTCAGCAAGGCGAGAGAAAAAACATATGAAATTCTTGACTCGCTTTCAAAATATTTGAATGACGATTCGCCTGTTCGCACGGTTATTTCAGGCTCTGCGGGAATGGGCATAGCGGAAGAAGCAGGGCTTCCGTTTGTTCAGGAGGTATTTGCCACAGGTGAGGCTATCGGCAAGCTTGAACCTGATACGGATGTTGTTATAGAGCTTGGCGGAGAGGACGCTAAAATAATCTTTTTTGACAAGAGCGGACTTGATGAAAGGATGAACGGCTCTTGTGCGGGAGGAACAGGCGCATTTATAGACCAAATGGCGGTTTTGCTTGACGTGAGTCTTGATGAGCTTGATAAGCTCAGCCTTAAATATACTCAAATATATCCGATTGCTTCACGCTGCGGAGTTTTTGCCAAAAGCGACATTCAGCCGCTTATCAACCAAGGTGCTAAAAAGGAGGACATCTGCGCTTCGGTTTACCAAGCGGTAGTAAACCAAACGATTGCAGGTCTTGCACAGGGCAGGAAAATTTCCGGCAAGATAGTATTTCTCGGTGGCGCTTTATATTACTGCAAGGGACTTCGCAAAAGATTTATTGAAACGCTTAACCTTGATGAAAAAAATGCCGTTACTCCCGAATACGCAAGTACATCTGTAGCCTACGGTGCGGCGCTTTATGCTGAGAAAAACGCAGACATCATTACTTACGCACAGATAAAAAATAAAATACGCTCCACGCTTAAAAAGAGAAAACACGTTACTTCTTCAAAACCTCTTTTTGCCGACAAAAAGGAATATGAGGATTTTTGCATCCGCCATTCCGCCGCAAATGTTGAAAAAAAGGATATTTCAAAATATCACGGCGAGGCTTATCTCGGTATTGACTGCGGCTCAACCACGACAAAGCTTGTGCTTATTGATAAGGACAAAAACATTCTTTATTCATATTATGCCGGCAACAACGGCGACCCTGTTGACGTAGTTAAAAATCAGCTTATAAAGATATATTCTCTTTGTTCAAACAGAATATCAATCAAAGGCTCCGCCGTTACAGGATATGGTGAGGAACTTATTAAAAGTGCGTTCGGAGTGGATTTCGGATTTGTTGAAACGATTGCTCACTACACTGCCGCTAAGCATTTTAATCCCGATGTTGAATTTGTACTCGATATTGGCGGTCAGGATATAAAATGCTTTAAAATAAGAAACAACGCTATTGATTCAATAATGCTAAACGAGGCTTGCTCGTCCGGATGTGGTTCGTTTATTGAAACTTTTGCGGCGGCAATGGGATATTCTGCCGAAGAATTTTCACGTCTTGCACTGTTTGCCGAGCATCCTGTAGACCTTGGCTCACGCTGTACGGTGTTTATGAACTCGTCTGTTAAGCAGGCGCAAAGAGACGGTGCATCTATCGGTGACATTAGCGCAGGACTTTCCTCTTCGGTTGTTAAAAACGCTTTGTATAAAGTTATAAGAGCGTCATCTCCCGATGAACTCGGCAAAAAAATTGTTGTTCAGGGCGGTACGTTTTTAAGCGACGCTGTGCTGAAAGCATTTGAAGATGAAATAAAAACTAATGTTATAAGACCGAATATTGCGGGACTTATGGGTGCGTTCGGCGCAGCCTTATGCGCTATGCAAAGCCAGGAGAAAAAGGGTAATTTAATTTCTCCGACACAGCTTGAAGCGTTTACTCACACATCAAAGCCTGCCGTTTGCAGCGGGTGTACCAATCACTGTAATTTAACGATAAATACATTTTCATCAGGAAAAAGATATATCAGCGGTAACAAGTGCGAAAAAGGAGCAGGTAAAACTGCCGTCAACAGCCGTGACTGTGACTTGTATGATTACAAATATAAATATATAACTGCTTTAAATTCCAAGGCAAAAAATCAGAGTAAAAATATTCGTGTAGGACTTCCGCTTGCGCTTGGTATGTACGACCTTGCTCCGTTTTGGAATGCTCTGTTCACAACTCTTGGCTGTGATGTGATATTTTCAGGCAGGTCAAACAAGGAAATGTACATCAAGGGGCAGCATACAATTGCATCCGATACTGCGTGCTATCCCGCAAAGCTTATGCACGGTCACATAGAGAGTTTGATAGAAAAAAAGCCCGACTTTATTTTTTATCCAAGCCTTACATACAACGTCGTGGAAAATAATACAGATAACTGCTTTAACTGCCCGGTCGTTGCGTATTACGGCGAGCTTATAAGTAAAAATATAGATAATATCAAGGGTGTAAAATTTATATATCCGTATCTGAATATTAACAACAAAAAAGTTCTGGTAAATGGATTGTTTAAAGCATTAAAGCCTGTTATGAATGTTAGCAAAAAAGAAATTTCTCTTGCGGTTCAAAAGGCATATATTGCTCTTAACGACTATAGAAAAGCAGTATCTGCAAAGGGCAAAGAGGTAATTGAATATGCAAGAAAGAACAACAAGAGAATTTTAATTTTTGCCGGCAGACCATACCATATTGACCCCGAAATTAACCATGGTATCAACTCTCTTGCAAGCAGTCTCGGCTTTGCCATACTATCCGAGGACAGTGTATGCGACCTTTCTCCAAATGTAGATGTAAATGTTCTCAACCAGTGGACATATCATTCAAGAATGTATAAGGCGGCGCAATTTGCATCTCAAAACGATGATATTCAGCTTGTTCAGCTTGTTTCTTTCGGGTGTGGCATTGACGCAGTCACAACTGATGAAATTAAGCGTATATTAGAATCAAACGGCAAGCTTTACACTCAAATAAAAATAGACGAGATAACAAATCTCGGTGCGGTTAAAATCAGGCTTCGCTCGCTTATAGGAGCACTCGATGAGCAGCAAAGCCACAAATCAAGGCAAGGGTAAATCATATGAATAATGCGAAACAAAAAAACAGTGACATCGTATATTTTACTGAGGATATGGTTGACGATTATACCATACTCGTTCCGCCTATGTTTCCTATCCACGAAAGGCTGCTTATTCCTATAATGAACGGCTGGGGTTACCACCTGAAAATGATGGAAAATTCGGGCGAAGAAGTCAGAAGAAAGGGACTCAAATACTGCCATAACGACACTTGCTATCCCGCCCAAGTAGTAATTGGAGAAATGATGGATGTTATCGAAAGCGGAGAATATGATATACATAAAATTGCATTTTTAATCACTCAAACGGGCGGCGGCTGCCGTGCGTCAAATTATATTTCGCTTATGAGAAAAGCGCTTCAAAATGCAGGATATTCATTTATTCCGATTATTTCATTTAACTTTAAAAGCAGCCTTGAACAAAGTGGATTTAAAATGCCTATTCTTATGCTTTACAGAATGCTTTACTGCGTATATTTCGGTGATCTGCTTATGACGTTGAAAAATCAATGTCTTCCGTACGAAAAGCAAAAGGGCGAAACCGACAAGCTTGTTGATTACTGGATTGATGAAATAGCAAAACGATTTGCAAAGGAAAAGAATTTTTCATATATTGCAATAAAAAAATGCTATAAAGATATTGTAAAAGATTTTGAAAAAATTCCACTTATAAAAGCTGAAAAGCCCAAGGTAGGAATAGTCGGGGAAATTTTTGTAAAGTTTTCTCCCTACGGTAACAACGAACTTGAAAAATTTCTTATAAATAACGGTGCCGAGCCTGTTCTCGGAGGAGTTGCAGACTTTTGCCTTTACTGTGTTTCAAACGGAGTTACCGATTATAAGCTCTATCGAAAAAATCCGATTAAAGCGTTTGGTATGTACCTTGGACTCAAAATACTGATGAAAAAGCAAAAGGACGTAATAAATATTGTAAAAAAACATTCTCACTTTCGTGAGATGACGTATTTCGGCGACACTATGAAAGCATCAAATAATTTTATAAGTATGGGCGTCAAAATGGGAGAAGGCTGGTTACTGACTGCGGAAATGCTTGAGCTTTGCAACAGTGGTATAAATAACATCATCTGCACTCAGCCGTTCGGCTGCCTGCCTAACCACATTGTCGGCAAAGGGATGATGAAAGCTATAAAGGAAAAATACCCCGGTGCAAACATTGTTGCGGTGGATTATGACTTTTCCTCAACCCAAACTAATCAGGAAAACCGTATAAAGCTTATGCTCGCCAATGCAAATAAGGCTTAAACGTGGTAAAACCCATATTCAAATATTCATAATAAATATTGTAACCGATACACCAATAGCCATTGATTTCATTTCCCTTTCTTAATTTATTAACTATAAATCAAATTTTTCTTTAATAATTCCTGCAACCTGCTGTGCAGAAATATCAGCATTATTGATTTTTATATAATTTTCAAATTTAACTTCTCCGTCACGGCTCTCAAATCTGCAATTTAAATCATCATTTAAAAGCCATTTGTCAGACAATTCCAAATTTCGCTTAGACGGCTTCATATTAAGTCGGTTTTGAGTTGCGTTACGCTGTAGTCTCACCTCCTGCGGTGCGACAAGCTCGACAAAATAAACATCGGTGTTACTGAAAATATTTATAATTTCAGCAGTGTAGTCTAAATCCTCTTTTGAGTCAAAATCTATACAGCAGGTAAAAATCATTCCGTACAAATTACTTTTTGCAAACGTTTTGAAAATTTCCATTCTTATCTTTTTAATCAGGTTAAAATCCGGATAACCGAATACTTCTATTATCGGCTCAATGGTTAAATGATTATAAAAAAGCTTTAAATCGATTATTTTCACAAGCTCTTGTCCTACTGTCATTTTTCCCACGGCACAAGCGCCCGTAATTATTATCAGTTTCATAATTTTTCCTCCGAATAATATTTCTTATTTTAAATGCTTTTCATAGTCGATTACGGTCATTCGGCTGTTAATTTTCTTTTCCGCTTTGGTGCGAACATAACCGAGTTTTTCGTAAAGATGACAATTATTTTTCTCCTGCATTATTGTATCAAGGTACCAAGTGTCGTATGAAGAAAAAATTTGTTCTACTTGTAATATTGCCGTTTGGGCGATACCTTGATTTTGCCAATGCTTTAAAACAAATATCCTGGCAATTTTTGCGTAATCATCGCCTGTGGCGATCCAAATTTCTCCTACTCTTCGCTCATTTGAAATTATCCAAAACATAGTTAATTTAGGATTTGTATACATTTTTTCAAAATAAGAGTAGCTGTTAAATATTGGATTAATTTTATCCCGATATTTTAAATAGGTCGCCAAAAAGCCTATTTTTTGCATAAGCAGCGCAGAAAACAACTCGTTTTTCTTAATTTTTTTAGTTCAATCATAATAATTTTCTCCATATAATCTATCAGTGTGATTTATCACACACCGGCAACTGCTAAAAAATAACGCTGACAAACTGTTAAGTTCATCAGCGTTTAAATAATTATCTAAAAATCAACTTTTACTTCAAACTCAAATGAACACACGACGAATTGTTCCATGCATAATAATACATAGAATCAAGACGAGAATATCTGAGTTTTAACGATAAATTAATCATAATGTGTACCTCTTATTTAGATAAAGATATCATAATTGTCAACTTTTGTCAATGATTTTGTCGATTTTCAATAAGCCTTTACTTTATATTTTTAATATATTTAAAATAAAAGCATAGCCATTATTATCTGATTTTAAAAAACTGCCCTACAACCACAATGTTGCAGGACAGTTTTTGTTTTACTTTTTAGTTGTAACAGTCTTTGTTTTACTCCAGCTTGAATAGATTTTTGTTGACTTGCCATTAACCTTTACTGTCTTATAGGTACGAACACGAACATAGTATTTTTTCTTACTCTTGAGCTTCTTGATTGTTTTTGATGTCGTGCCGGTTTTTGAAACGGTTACGGTCTTTGCATTGCTGAAGTCTTTGCTTGTACTGTACTGAATTTGATAGCCTGTAGTTTGTGTTGCCTGCTTTTTCCATTTTACAGTAAAGCCTTTTGATTTAGCGGTAATCTTGCTGATACTTGTTGACTTCGGTTTGATTGTATAAGTCAGTGTTTTTGTACCGCTGTAGTTGCCCTTGAATTTGATAGTAACAGTATATTTGCCAACCGATTTACTCTTGCTGTTTGAGTATGTTACAGTGTAATACTTTGAGTTAATCCTGTTGCCCTTGCTGTCTTTTACTGTTACAGACGGCTTGTGCTTGTCACCGTCATAAGTATAACTCGTTGAGGACAACTTTATAGTTTTAGGATAGTAAATTGTTGTAGCACTCTTGGTAGCACCACATACCGAACAAGTCGGAGTTATCTTTCCATTTTTGCTCAAAGTTGCTTTTGTTACTTTGTTTGTGTAGGTATGAGCAAGCTTAGCTACAGTAGTCTGCGCTTTAATTACAGTACCGCACACAGAGCAGTGCGAGCCTGCTGTTAAGCCTGTTTTAGTACAGGTTGCAGCAACCGCCTTGTCGGTCACTACAGTATGAGCAATTTTTGCAATTGTTTCGGTCTTTGTCGCTCCGCAAACTGTACAAGTGTATGTTTTTACACCTGTTGCGGAACATGTTGCAGTCTTTGTTACAACTCCGCTGTCGTATGTATGACCTGTTGCATCTGTTTCATCATCAACATATGTTTCACCACATGAACAAGTATATGTTGTGTAACCTTTTTCCGTACAAGTAGGCTCAGTTACAGTTGCGGTATATTCGTGATTATGATACGGAGTGACAGCGACAATCGAATAATCATTTTCATCTTCAGTTTGAGAATTTGATGATTTTACAACAAATTTAACAGTATATATACCGTCGTCATTGAGACTTACCATACTCTTATCAACAGTATATTCAACCGCATACTGCTCACCGGAGTTTACAGCACCTACTTCTATTGTGCCGATAAGCGTTTCATCGTCACCGCCGATAACTTCTACAACAACGTCTTCGGCGTCGATAAGGGTATCATTTTCAATAACAGAAGAAATTACGAACACATCATCAAGTTCATCATATGTAATCTCACCGACGGATATATTGGCAGTTCCAACTTCATATTCGGCGGAATTATTACTTTCGACAACATCGCCATCACATTCTGCTGTAACCGTAATCGTAGTATTTTCAAAATCGTCCGGGACATCATAGGTAAGATTAACACTTGTCTGTGCGCCTGATTTAAGATTAATTTCCTTATCATAATCGACAGAATTGCCAAGTGTATCGGAAACGGTGATTTGAACAGCTTGAATATCCTGTGTACCGTTATTTTCCAAAAATGCAACGAAAGAAGCTGACGAGCCTTTTTCAAACGCAGTCTCATCTATATACTCAACAGATACTGAAAGGTCGGTGAAATCATCGGATTTCATAAAGCAGAGATTGCTTTGACCATTTTCATAATATGTATCTCCGTTGGAATTTTCCGTCTGCACTCTTTCAGTGCTTGAAAATGCAGCGTAAAGCTGATTATTATATTCAACAGCTGAAATACTTGAAACAAGATTACCGCTGTCGGTAAGCTGAATAGGACTGCTCCACTCGCCGTTTGAATATGAACAGGTATATATCTCACTTCCGCCGTTATCGGTTGTTTGAGTCCAAACAAGTGTTGTTGAGGAATCACCGTTTATGCAGGTAAGCTCACTTACAGCGCCGTTATATTCGCTGAAAACATTATTTACCTGACCGTTTGAGATATAACAAATATTATCGGAATTTGTATAGAAAAGGCATGTTTCTCCGTCAATCGTGCCATAGAGCGGATTGGAACAGGATTCTGAAGAAGTATCGGCTGAAGTACCGTTTTCAAATATCATAAGGTCTTCAGTGGTGGATGTATCGCCGTCGGTATCGGCAACATAGGCATAATTGCTACCGTTTGAGGCAAGCTCGGTAACATAGCCGAGGTTGCTGTCAAGCTGTGTTATTTGAGAATCGGCATATTTCATAACACTTACACTGCCCGATGTTAAATCATTATCCGAACAGGAAGCCCAGTAAAGATACGGCTCACCGTCAACAACAGAGAGCGACGGATAATAATCGTAAACATTATTATCCGTAACAGTCTGAACATCTGTAAATTCATCTGACTGAGCGTCATATTTTGCAATACGAATTTCAGATGAGGACATTATTTTATCAACTGAATCCTCGCTTACATCTGTTATCTGCTCGGAAATATTCTGCCAAGCAACATAAACATTCGTTCCGTCGGTTGCAAGTGACGGAGCGGAATCCATACAACCGTTATCAGCGACCGCTTTAGGATCCGACCATTCACCGTTTTCATATATGGAATACATAAGACGGTATCTGTTATATGTATCACGAGATGTATCGTCCTCGATATATACCATCATCAGCTTATCGCCGAACTGAATAAGCTGCGTTTGCGAATTTGAATATACGCTCTCCTGCAAGTTGCTGATTGAAACATTTTGATATGAGCCATCTGACGAAGCGGTTGCATAATCCAATTCATCACCGAGCCAATCGGATGTATCGGAAGCATAATCTCTTGAGGCAAGCGATATACTGTTATTTTCTGTTTCGCCGTTTACGATTGAATTAAACCGATTAAAAGCATAGGATTTTATAGACGAGGTACCAAAATATTTATCAATTGCGGTTACCTCACCCGATAGGAGCGTCAAATCTCCTTTAAAAATAAAGAATTCAGCTTCAACACCAAACTCGCCTTTAAGCGAAAGCTTAAAATGGCTGTCTGCAAATTCAATAAGAGTAGGTATTGAACCACTGCCCCATATACCGGCGGACACAGCGCCCTTAACGCCTGCTCCTCCGCCGAGTTTCAATGACGGTTCGGCATCAACGGTAAGATAAAAATCAAGCGGAACATTACTGTCGGCAAGCTGCCTTGCGGCGCCTATTTCCAAACTGACGTCAGCACCGGCTTGAACGTAAAAATATGCCGGAACAACCCATACAGCTCCCTGCTGAGTATATTTAAACGAGAATGAAAGCGGAACCGTACCGCACACATCTGTAAATACGATACTGCCGTTTACAACCTTGCCCTCAGCATAGCCGAGGAAACCTGCGGTAAATGAATTGTTTTTTTCCGAATAAGTTGCTAACTTTCCGCCGAAATAGCTCACAGACTGAGCAAGTTTATTATACTGATCAAGCTTATTGACCGAACCTTTGACGGATTTAACACAGGTTTTAACCGCATCCTTAAAGGTTTTCCAATTATTTATTCTTTCAACTGAACCCATGCTGGATTCGCTTTCAAATATATCCATACCGAAGGAAAGCTTTACTATTCCCGTTGAAGCGTCGTAAGAAACGCCGAGCGGAAATTCCACAAGGTCAAGACTGAGATCTGCACCGCCGATAAGCGGAACACTGTCGCTGAGCGTTATACCCATTCCCGACGAGCCAATAATGTCTATAGTCGATTCATTGAGAAAATCGAGGGTATCGGAATCAATCGTTTTAACTTCAAGCTTTAATTCAACAGGTTCGGAAACATCACCGTCGGAAGTAACAACATAAGCATAGACCGGCGAATTTTTCTCAAACCTACTGTACAAATCAACGGCTTTAAACACACCTGTTGTGTTGGAAATACGGTGAGAGCTGTCCTGAGAAAGATAATATGTCGCAGAGCTTGCTCCCGCCAAATTTGCGGAAATGATAACGTCCTGCTTACTGCCATCAACGACGGTGAGAGCCGTTTTCTGCACCTCGGAATATGCGTTTGTTTCACTATCCTCATTATTGCGTGCAAAGACAGTTGAGACATAGGGCTTTGAATCCTTTGTATCATATGTTAAATAAATATTGAATTTCTTAGTATCGGAGGCTTTAAACGAAGCGCCTACCTCTTGGGGAATAATATAGTCTCTGAAATCATCCTTACTGACGGTAATATCATACTGCTCAAGCGCAGCATATCCGATTAATTTTGTGTCGCTATTTCCGGTTGACGTAGTTAACGATGAGTAGGCGAAATTTACATTTTTAAGAGGAGTTGAATATTCGGATGAAACTGAAAAAGCAACTAATTCATCTTCTAAAAATACAACGCTTGATGAGGTATCTGCACCCGATGAATTATAATGAATTGTTGCATTGGTTAGATATGAATTATTACTTCCGATACTTATATTATTCCAATCATCTTCGCTACCGGTGTAATATACATCTGTTAAGCTTGTGCAACCACTGAATGCATAATCACCAATACTTGTTACACTGTCAGAAATTGTTATACTTGTTAAATTTGAGCAATTGACAAATACCCACTCGCCTATACTTGTTACACTGTTTCCGATTGTTACACTTGTCAAACCTGTGCAATATTCAAAAACACACTCGCCTATACTTGTAACGCTATCAGGAATTGCTATATTTGTTAAACTTGTACATCTATCAAATGCACCCCATCCAATACTTGTTACACTGTCGGGAATTGTTACACTTGATAATTTTTTGCATCCATAAAATGCATTTCCGCCTATACTCGTTACACTGTCAGAAATTTCATAAAATGTTCTTTCATTTTCTGCAGGATATTGTATTAATTCAGTTTTATCTTTATTAAACAAAATTCCATCTTGCGATGTATAATATTCATTATTCTCATCTACATCAATATTTGTTAAACTTGTACAATGTGAAAATGCATAATTGCCTATACTTGTTACACTATCGGGAATTGTTATACTTGTTAAACTTGTGCAACCTTCAAACGCACCCATTCCTATACTTGTCACACTATCAGGTATTGTTATGCTTGTTAAACTTGTACATCCATCAAATGCCTCATAGCCTATGCTTGTTACACTATCAGGAATTGTTACACTTGTTAAGCTTGTGCAATCACGAAATGCATCA
>JAJBVC010000016.1:11943-20046 GCA_020860025.1 Clostridiales bacterium
CCACTTATGCTTGTTACACTGTTAGGAATTGTTATACTTGTTAAACTTGTGCAACCTTCAAACGCAGCACCACTTATGCTTGTTACACTGTTAGGAATTGTTATACTTGTTAAACTTGTGCAACTTCGAAATGCATTCCAACCAATACTTATTACGCTTTCAGAAATTACAATGCTTATTAAGCTTGTGCAATTATAAAACGCATAACTGCCTATACTTGTTATCCCACTTAATAATTCAACATCGGTAATTGAAGTTCTATAACTGTACCAAGGAATGCTTTTAGAACTTGAATAATCTGTCATATCCCCGGAGCCGTCAATTGTGAGGACACCTGTATCTGTATCAAGCGACCAAGTGAGATTATCGCCACAAGTGCCGGAATACGAAGCGGCATAAGCTGAAAAGTCAATACCGGCGGTAATGCTAAGCAGCATTACAACCGATAAAAATATACTTAATGCTTTTTTCATAGAATTCTACCTCCACATTTTATCTGTCTTAGTTAAAATAATTATACCATATACGTTTTTCACGTGCAATATAAAAAATTAAAGGCTGATAAATATCAAAAAGCAATATGACTTTTTTAGGTCTGAGGAAAAAGAATAGCGTTGACATTTTAAAACATTTGTTCTATTATTTTGTTAGAACATTTGTTCTAAGGAGATGCACATAAAAATGCAACGAGAAATACTGCACATAGACTGCAATAAATTTTACGCAAGCGTGGAATGTTATCTGCACCCGGAGCTGCGTGACAAGCCTGTAGCCGTCGGCGGAAGCGAAAAATCACGTCACGGAATAATACTTACAAAAAATGAAATTGCATCAAAATACAATTTAACGGTCGGCGAGCCTTTATGGAAAGCACGGCAAAAATGCCCGAATTTAATTATAATACCGCCAAACTTCCCTGTTTACATTGATTTTTCAAAGAGAGTACGAAAAATATTTGAGGACTATACAGACCTGATTGAGCCGTTCGGACTTGACGAGGCATGGCTTGACGTCACCGGTGATTGGAATAAAAGCGCAATTGAAATTTCCGAGGAAATACGAAAGCGTGTAAAAAAAGAAATCGGCATTACAGTCAGTATAGGAGTAAGCTTTAACAAAGTATTTGCAAAGCTCGGCTCGGACTATAAAAAGCCTGACGCAATAACCGTTATAAGTGAAGAAAATTATCGTGATATTGTATGGAAGCTGCCATGCAGCGATCTGCTTATGATTGGCAGAGCCACTGCAAAAAAGCTTAATAATTATGGTATATATACTATCGGCGACATTGCAAATTCCGACGAGAAATTTATGAAAAGCATTTTGGGCAAAAACGGCTTAACGCTAAGACGTTTTGCACTCGGTCAGGACACGTCGCCTGTTCATCATATGGATTTTGAGCGCAGCATAAAAAGCATAGGCAACTCTACAACAACGCCACGTGATTTAGTCAATAACAATGATGTTAAAATTGTTTTTACCGTGCTTGCCGACAGCGTTTCACGGCGAATGAGAAGTAATAATCTTAAAGGAACGACGCTGTCAATATCTGTCAGAAACAGTAATCTTGTGACATCTACAAGGCAATGCGCTATGCCCTGCCCGACCAACATAAGCCGTGAACTTGTGCATTATGCTATGGCTTTGTTCAGCGCTAACTACAGCTGGGATAATCCTATACGCAGCGTAGGACTGAGCGTGACGGATTTTGAATTTGACGAGGCATTGCAATTTGATTTTTCGGGAAGCGTTCAAAAACGTGAAAAGCTTGAAAAACTCGAAACAGTTGTTGATAAGTTAAAAGATAGATACGGCGATTGCTGTGTACAAAAAGGCACCGTTCTTTGCGATAAAAATCTGCAATATTTTAATCATCAAGCAAATAACAGCACGTTTAATCATTAAAAATAATGTCTTTAGATAGTTAAACCAAAGCAAAATGGGCTATCATTATGAATTGTAGGATAGCCCGTTATTTTACTTCATACTGATAAATTCTTCGTCTATTATATCGTTTACCAATTCGGTATAATACTCGACTGTACCGCCGCTTTGCGCATGAGATGAGGCAAGCTCGTCCGTATAATCACCGAGTTTATATATACTAAATTCATATTTATCGTCATCTCCACGCTTATAATGGCAGATAACAGGAACAATTTTAGCAGAAGATATTTCAATATCATCGCCGTTTTTTTCTATCGTAATTTCAGCCATACCGCCGCAAAGCTGGTCAAGCTGAATCTGATGGGAAATAAAGTTACCGAGCGAATAATAAACAAGCATTTTTTTGCCTGTATCATCATTAGTAACCCATTCAACGCTTTGAAGCACGTGAGGATGAGTACCGATTACAATATCAACACCGAGTTCGGAGAAAAGTTCAACATATTCTTTTTGATAATCGCTAACCTCATGACTGTTTTCCGTTCCCCAGTGAGGGAAAACTATAACTACATCGGAATTTTCACGAGCCTCTTTAATATCAGCCGTAACTACATCTTCATCCAAAAGATTTACGCACCAAGTTTTGTCCTGCGGAAGCGAAATTCCGTTAGTACCGTATGTATAATTCAAAAAAGAAAATGTTATTCCGTTTTTTTCATAATAAGTAATATTTCTGTCAGAGCTGGAATTAACGCCGACTTGAACAACATTCTTTTTATCGCTGAAATATTCAATTTCTTTTTCAATACCTTCCCATCCCATATCCATAGTATGGTTAGTGGCACAGGTGAAAACGTCAAATCCGGCGTCAATAGCAGCGTCACCTATCTCCCAAGGAGAGTTAAACGTAGGGTAGCCTGAATATTCAAACGAATCGCCGCCCAAAATCGTTTCCTGATTGATTACAGCAATATCAAACTTCTCAATATCAGACTTAATATTTGCATAAAGCGAAGTGTAATCGAGGCTTCCGTCATCCTGCTCGCCTGATGCAATAATAGTGTTGTGAATTAAATTGTCACCAACTGCAATAAGCGTAACTTCTGAAGTTGAAGTTTCGTCAGTTTCGGATGATTCCTCTGAATTGACAACCGAAACCGATGTTTGCGCCGTCGGGTTTTCTTCATCTGATTTTTTTGTAATATTTCCGCTTACAGCAAGTACAATTATAACTAATACCGCAACGACAATCGGTATAATTATTGCAAGCCTTTTACTCTTTTTACTTTCGGGCATAAAATTTCTCAACCTTTCAATCTTTAGATATTCTTTAAAACTACACATCGTACAGCCGTATTTTAATACGCTGAGTGTGATAATATTTTAAACTTATTGCTTTGCACTTATTATTGTAACATAAATGAATATTCAAGACAATACATTTTAATATTGACAATTTAATATTGACAAATAATAAAGAAATAATATATTATATTATTATTGCAAAAAAATATTGTTAAAAACTGGAGTGGTAATATGGAAACTGTACTTATGTACGTACTGTTCATCGTGGGACTTGTTCTCATTATAAAAGGCGGTGACTGGTTCGTCGACAGCGCAAGCTGGATTGCAGAGGTTTTGGGTGTGCCGAAATTTGTAATCGGTGCAACAATAGTTTCAATAGCGACAACATTGCCCGAAATGATTGTAAGTATTCAGGCAACGGCTAAAGGAAATGTTGATATGGCGGCAGGCAACGCCATTGGTTCTGTAACGGCAAACACGGCAATGATACTTGGTATCTTTATAGTTTGTATGCCTTTCGCTATAAAGCGGCGAGAATTTGCACCTAAAGCGCTTTTAATGCTCGCTGCATCTGTAACGCTTGTACTCGGCTGCATTTTCACAACTAAGCAAAGCCTTACATTTGAGGGTGAGACAGGCGATTATTATCACTTGTCAACTATCGGCTTAATCGTACTGATTGTAATTTTCATTATTTTCTTTGTAGAAAATTTCATTTCAATGAAAAACGAGCAAACTCATATTGAGCCGTCACCGACTAATATCGGTATTCAGGAAGAGGACGACATTGTTCCTACAAAGGAATCCGCAACAGGCGGTGACTGGGCAAAAAACATTATACTCTTCATTATTGGCGCAGCAGGAATTGTTATCGGTGCAGATTTGCTTGTTGATTACGGAACCGAAATTGCTCAAAGTCTCGGAATTCCTCAAAGAGTAATCAGCGTTATCGCTATTGCAATAGGAACTTCACTTCCTGAGCTTGTTACAACAATTACAGCACTTCGCAAAAAAGTCGGCGCACTGTCTGTAGGTAATATTCTCGGTGCAAATATCATTGACCTGACGCTTATTCTTCCGATTTGTTCATTCGTTTCTATGGGCAAAGGTACAGGAGCTTTGGCAGTATCGGCATCGTCGGTTACAATTGATATGATTGTTTGTGTAGTTGCTATTGCTGTTGCTACAATTCCTACAATTTTTACAAAGAAATTTCACAGATGGCAAGGCGTTTTAACTTTGGTCGGTTATCTCGGCTATGTTATCAGCGTTGTTGTATAAATTTTAGTATATCAGCTTAAAATCTACACATCAAATATTGTCAAAAAGTAATCAAAAGTAAGCACTTTTTAGGAAAATTGTATCAGCAATTTGTTTGAATGCGAAATGTGTTTAGACGACATGGTTATGACTGCTTTATCGACAGACTAAAGGCTTTGAGGATTTCCTCAAAGCCTTGTTGTTTGCCTGTTAATAATCTAAATAATAGTCGCTTGAAACTGTTAAATCGGTATGGAATTTCGATTTATCAAGTCCTGTCGAATACAAATATTCAAGCGTTTCGGAGCTGTCTCCGTACAGACCGATATATGTCTGATTTACATATTGTAAATCTTCAAAAATCTGATCATATTGCTCATCTGACAGATTACCATCATAATAGTAATAATACTTCATAAACTCATCGTAAGACATTGAACTGAGTTTTTCCCTTATATCGTCGGGAGTATTATCCGCAAGTTGATAAAAGGTTATACTTGCAACTTCAGCCTTTTCTGTGGTTGAAGTGTTGTCATAATAATAGTAATAATTAATTAAATTACCGAGAAAATAATAACTCAAATTGCCAAAATCAGAAAGGAATCTTTTATCATCATATTTAAGAATATCGTTCATATAGCAGCTTGAAAATTCATTATAATCGGTGATTTTTAATTCCTGCTCGGAATATGTATCCTCGCCGTTTTCATTACCGTCATAGAAGCTTTGTGTATACGTATTAACCTCTGCGAAAAGGTAATCATATTTATTTGACATGTCAAAGAAGTCAAGCTGAGAAAGAACCTCTTGAGAACGCATGGCATCGGCTACCTCAGTAACAATATAATTTATAGGAACCGTATAGCCTCTTTTTATTGTTTTGCCGTTTTCAAGATGATACGTAAGAGCAATATCGCACCAACTGTATTCTTCATAATCATCGTCGACTAAATACGATAACGTATCGGTGTTATATTCACTTGAGGCTTTAATCGTTTTGTCGTCGATTAACCGCTCGTGCAGGCTTATTACTTTTTCAATACCTTCATCACTTTTAACAGTGATTTTATCAACACTAAGTTCAGAAGAATATGTCGAGTAACTATAAAGCAAATTTGAGTAAAGCGATGATACACTGTTATCATCAACCGACAATTCTGAAATATCAACGCTTTCAATCTCATCGGCATCAGGTACTTTATATACATAACTGTCAAAAACCGAAGAATTTACCAAAACAATACTCAATGTACAAATTACACAAACGCTTGCAAATGTTATAATAACAGATTTGTTAAACGGTTTTTTATACAATATTGCGGACAAAATAACGGCAACGACAAACGCTATTGCTATACCAAGCAGAATTATGATAACTACACTGCTTGAATAAAGTCTTGAGAGCATATACGCCGCACAGATTAAACTTGCAATGAAAATATATGGAATTATTTTACCTGAAAATTCAACTTCGGCAACCTCAGCCTTTCGTTTTTTAAATATAATATATCCGGCAATGTACATCCCGATAATTTCGGCAGCGGAAATTACAATAAACGCTATAACGGTTGACCCCGTTGATAACGCAGAGGTTAAAGCATTGGATATTGGGTTGATTGATGAAAGAACGGTTGAATCCGCAGTCATTCCCCAAAGCGAATTTATAATAGAGAAAAAGCCGCTTATTACATCAGCACTGCAAAACATACTTATAATTGCAAAAATAACGTAATGACTCTTTTTGCCCGATATTACAGCGCATAAAATAAATGAGGAATACATAGCAAGCAGTGCAAAAACAATGCCGATTATTGACGCTATCAAGCTCCCGTCAACAGTTATAAGATAAGTGACCTTGCTGTTCGTCAGAAGATTTGCGCCGAAATAAAATATACAAATTGAAATTACAAATGAAACGATATTGGCGACAATGCCGAATAAGAAGTTTGCGTTATACTGTACACTTCTCTTTAAAGGAACGGCAAAATATGTATCGCACGCTCTTTTACTGTATATTTCATTAAACATTCTGACCGCTAAAAACAGACTGAAAAATCCGTTAAATATACATACTATTCCGACTGTAAGCAACAATGTAAGCGTTAAATCCTGCGTACTTTCCGTACTTGAGGCGGCGCTTTCAACCGATGTAATTAATGACATAACCGGTACAATTACAGACAGTGCAATTATCGCAATCAGCAATCCTAAATTTTTTCTTAATACTTTATTAAATGCAACAGAAAAATAATTCTTATGCTTTAAAGTTGTTGATGTCATAACCGGCAACCTCCATTTCACTAATAAACAATTCCTCAAGAGTAAGCGGAAGCATTTCAAAAAATACGGGATTTTTACTCTTTATTGTCTGCTCAATTTGCTCAAGCTCGCCTTTAACGGTGATTTCGGTAATTTTACCCTGGTGAGTTTCCTTTACAATATTAAGACTTGAACGAATTTGACTAAACTGCTCATCATCAAGCACAAACTGAACTCTGTAAAGTCCTATTGAATCTCCGTCAATATCCCTTTCCATTAAAATTCCTCCCAAATGCAAAAGACCTATATGGTCGCAAAAACCCTCAAGCTCTCTTAAATTATGAGTGGAAATTATAACAGTTGCTTTAGTCTCGTCAACGTATTCGATGACAACCTTTTTAACAAGCTCTCTTATAACAGGATCAAGTCCGTCAAAAATTTCGTCAAATAAAATTACTGACGGATTATATGAAAACGCAAGAATTATCGCTGCCTGACGCTGCATACCTTTACTCATTGTGGCAATCTTTTGATTTTCGTCAATAGGAAAAAGCGAAAGCAAATAGCGATACCTTTCATTACTAAAATCAGGATAAAGCTTTTTGTAGTATGAGGCGGTGCTTTTCGTCGTTGCACCCGGATAAAAATAAGGAAAATCGGACACAAAAGCAATCCTCGTTTTGACATTTACATTTTCAAACGGCTCTTCACCGTTTATGAGTATACTGCCCTCTTCCGGAGTAAATACACCCGCTATTGTACGAAGCAGCGTACTTTTGCCTGCGCCGTTTGAGCCGACAAGTCCGAATACCGAGCCGTCGTCAATTACAAATGAAATATTGTCGAGCGCTCTTTTTTCACCGAACTTTTTTGTAAGATTTTTAATTTCAATCATTATCATTCTCCTCCCATATTTTATTTACTAAATCTATTATATCGTTTTTTTCAATACCTGCGCCCTTTGCGTCAAGAAGCGACGCCGAAATCTGCTTTTCAGCCAGTTTCTTTACAGTTTCAAGATTAGTTGAATTAACAAAAACACCTTTACCTGCAATGGTGTAAATTATAGAATTTTGCTCAAGGTTTTTGTATGCCTTTGCAACCGTGTTGGGATTAACACCCAAATCGCAAGCCAGTGAACGCACCGACGGCAGCGGACTGTCCTTTTCATACACGCCAAGGTTAATAAGCTGAACAATCTTTTTTTCAATTTGAGTGTAAATAGGCTCTCTGCTTCTTGAATCTAAAGTAATCATGTAATCCCCTTTCTGTTTTATTTTTGTATTAACTGTATTATTACAATTAATACGGTTTAGATATAGCATACTTTTAAATTTTTGTCAAGATATATTTGTAAAAAATAATAAGGGACTGTATTACAATCCCTTATCG
>JAJBVC010000071.1 GCA_020860025.1 Clostridiales bacterium
GACAGGAAATAAAACAAATTTTATGATATTTTACTTCTTAAAGAAGTTAACGATTTCAGAAAAAGCATCGTCATCAGTCTGAGAAAAGTTAGTTGGTGCTGATGTCTGAGCAGGAGAAATCGGCTGAGGAGGAGTAACCTCTTTATTAGCTGTTATTGATTTAATAGGAGCACCCGGTACATTATCGCCGAAACGAGTGGCAATAACTGTAATAACCATTTCGTCCTCAAGTTCTTCATCGAAGTTTGCGCCCCAAATAATCTCACAATCAGGATGAACGGCACCACTTACAATTGTTGATGCAGCATCAATTTCTTCAAGTCCAATATCTGTTGAAGCAGTAATGTTAATAAGTATACCACGAGCGCCATCAATTGATGTATTAAGAAGAGGAGAAGAAATGGCTTGCTGAGCTGCAACTTCAGCCTTATCTTTGCCCTTTGCTCTGCCAACGCCCATATGTGCGTAGCCTGAATCTTTCATAATTTCTGTTACATCGGCAAAGTCACAGTTAACAAGTCCTGTAGCATTTACAAGGTCTGATACAGACTGAACACCTTGACGAAGAACATCATTAGCAATTTCAAAAGCGTTAAGAAGCGTAATTTTTTCCTGTGTAACATACTTAAGATTCTCATTAGGAATAACCATAATTGAATCTACATACTGAGCAAGTTCTTTAATTCCCTCTTGAGCCTGTGCCATTCTGCGGCTGCCTTCAAATGCGAAAGGCGTTGTAACAACGGCAACAGTAAGAATACCAAGATCCTTTGCAATCTTTGCAACAACCGGAGCGGCACCTGTTCCTGTTCCGCCGCCCATACCTGCTGTAATAAATATCATTTCTGCGCCGGTAAGTATATCTGTTATAGCCTCACGGCTTTCCTCTGCGGCACGTGAACCGAGTTCGGGTTTGGCGCCTGTTCCACGACCCTTTGTTGCTTTTTCGCCGATTAAAATTTTATGTGTAGCTGTTGATTTTGAAAGAGCCGGCTTATCAGAGTTAATTGCAACGAATTCAACGTCCTGAATATTACAATGTACCATTCGGTTGACAGCATTACCTCCGCCACCGCCTACGCCGATAACTTTTATCTGTACTACTCTTGAATCATCGGTATCAATTTCATAACGTCCCATATTCTATCTCCTTCTGTTATTTTTTTACTTCCTTACGGATGTTACTTTATTATTGTAACAATGTTGTAACCTTTTTGCAACACTTTTTTTGAATATTTGACACCGTGTTTGATAATTTTTTATAGAAAATTTTCGATTGAATTTGTTGATTATGCACAAAATCACATTTATATCACAATTTTTGACAAGTATTTTACTTTACGTCTAATCCTCTGTAAAGTAAACTGACTTGCCACTGCTTACGGTCATTACACCTGTTGCATTTGGATTTGATTCATTTAATTGTTCGCAAGCAGCTAAAGCCTTGTAGATTTTACTTTCGACATCATCGCACGTGCCAAGCTTAAATTCAATTCTGTCATCGTATACAACGTAATTATCACTAATATTGTTTGAATATATAGCCGTTATCTCTGTAAAATTATTTTCTTTAATAATTTCGGCAAGTTCTTTTAAACATTCCCCTATTTTTTCATCTTCAAATACAATTGTTTGACCGTCGGTTGCGGTTTTTACAGATGAATTTTTTATACTTATGCTTTCATCCGCCTTTTCATTTGTTGTTTGAAGTACTTTAAAATTATCATCAAGTAAAATATACGTTTCATCATCCTGTTCAACGCAGTAAGCCGCTTTGCCGTCAGTCACGTTAATTTCAATTGTTGCCGGTAATTTTCTTTTAATTTCGGCATTGTAAATATATGGCAAATTTTGTTCAAGGATTTCCTTGGCGGTTTTAGTATCGGCTAAAAAAAGATTTTCGCCAACATCTATCGTACACTGAGCTGTTACCTCATCGGCAGTATAAATCTCGCTGCCGTTTACTTCAATTTTGGAAATTGAGAAAAAGACGGTAAGCGAAAGAGTAACTCCTACGGCAATGACTACAACCGCAACGAAAAACCATATAAGGAACTTGCGAAGCGTACGTCTTTTCTTTCTCTTTTTAGTTTCACGCTGTCGTTTTTCAGCCTTTGTTAAACTGCTATTTTGGTTAGTGCCGTTTTTAGTATCCTGCCGACGCTCGTATAAATCATTTGCTTTTTTCTGTGTTTCCCTATAAATTTTCGGCGGTTCCAAACCAAGATCGCTGAGCTGATTATCTAACGATTCTTGTTTTAAGTTGGTATTAACTTTTTTGTCATTCTTTTTCTTAGTCTTTTTCATTATAAATCCTCTTAACAGCACCTCCGAGGGAGGATAAAGCAAGTTCAAGATTTTCATAACCACGGTCAATATGATTAACGTAGTTTACGGTTGATTCACCTTCGGCGGCGAGTGCTGCGACTACCAATGCCGCACCGCCTCGCAAATCGGTTGCATTCACATTTGCCGAATGAAGTTTTTTTACACCGTTTATAACGGCAAGCTGTTCGTTAATATCAATATCAGCACCAAAGCGTCTTAATTCACTGACATATCTGAAACGATTTTCAAATACAGTTTCTTTAATAACAGACGTGCCTTTGGCAACAGAAAGTGCTGCAACAATCGGCGACTGCGAATCGGTAGGAAATCCCGGATAAGGCATTGTTTTAATTGACCTTACACGTTTTAAATGCTTGGGTGCGCATATTTTAAGTATATTGCCGCTGAGATACAGCTTGCACCCCATTTCATTAAAAGCAGGAAAAATCGGCGATAAATGAGTTGGTAGAACATCCTCAATAACTATTTCGCCGCCTGTAATCGCACAGGCGCTCATATATGTTGAGGCAAGAATTCGATCGGGAATTATTGTATATTCGCAGGGAGTTAACCGTTCCACTCCTTCAATTTCAATAGTAGTTTCGCCTGCGCCGAAAATTCTTGCTCCGCAATTATTTAAAAATCCCGCTAAATCGCTTATTTCAGGCTCTCTTGCAGGATTTATTATCGTCGTTCTGCCCTTTGAGACTGCTGCGGCAATAATAATATTTTCGGTTGCGCCGACACTCGGTATAGGCAAAATAATTTTTCCGCCAATTATTTTCTGAGCACAACATTCAATAGACGAGCCGTTTTCATTTATAACAGCACCAAGACTTTTGAGCGCTTTTAAATGCAAATCAACGGGACGAGCTCCTATATCGCATCCGCCGGGAAAATAAATCGAAGCGCACGTTGCTCTTGACATTAAAGCACCGAGAAAAATTATTGATGAACGCATTGAACGCATAGCCTGTTCGTCGATAGACGAGGAGTTCACTGTTGTAGCGTCAACCGTTATTGTGCTGCCCGAGCGTGCTACCTTACATCCGAGACTTTCCAAAATCTTAACGGTTTCATTAACATCGGATAAATCGGGGCAATTATGTATTACGCTTACACCATGTATTAAAATCGTTGAAGCTAAAATCGGCAGTGCTGAATTTTTTGCACCGTGGAGTCTGATATAACCGTTTAAACTTTTTTGCCCTTCTATAATAAAACTATCCATTAAATCACCTCTGCAAAATATACTATGCAGAGTTTGTGATTTGGTTATTTTTGCTATTTTGCAAGAGATAAAATTATATCGGAAATGCGCTGAGTCGCATCAAGAATTGCCATTGATTTTGCATTTTTTTCTATAGCTTTAAGATTTTCGCTGTCGCTTAAAAGTGCGTCGATTTTATCAGAAAGAGCATCTGAGGTTAAATCTTTTTCCTCTATAATGCTTCCTGCGTTTCTGTTGACAAGCGCCATTGCATTATGAAACTGATGATTTTCAGCAACATACGGTGATGGTATAAGAACCGACGCTTTTCCCATAGCTTCAATTTCCGAAAGCGATGAAGCTCCCGCTCTGCCGATAACAAGATCGGCTGCCGCCATACAAATATCCATATTGTCTATGTACTGTCTAACTTCTACGGTTCCCTTTTTGCCGTCAACAAAACCGGCATCTTCAAATTTTTTAAGATAATCGCCACCATTAGTTCCAACGGAATGAATATGGTAATATTTGCCAGTTTCGGCACTGTTTAGAAGGATGTCATACATAGCGTCGTTAAGCGGTTTTGCTCCGAGAGAACCGCCGAATGAAAGAACAAGATATTTATCATCGGGTATTCCGAGCTGCGCTCTTGAAATATCACGGTCGGCTTTTAAAAGTTCTCCTCTAACGGGAAGTCCGGTAACTGTAACAGGATTTTTTGAATCGAGATGCTTTGCCGCATCCTCAACGGTAAGCATTACCCTGTCAACTTCTTTTGCAAGCGTTTTATTTGTAATTCCCGGATAAGCGTTTTGCTCATGAATACAAGTCGGTATTCCCATTTTAACAGCAGTTTGCAAAACGGGGCCCGACACGTATCCGCCAAAGCCAACGGCTACATCCGGCTTAAATTCACTGATTATTTTTTTACAGGCACTTCGTGATTTTATTAAAAGACCGACTGTCTTTACATTATGTGCAAGTGCATTTGGCGAAAAAGAACGGCGAAAGCCGGCAATCTCAATAGTTTTAAAATCAAAGCCCGCTGACGGAACAAGACGTGATTCCATATGGTCGCTCGTTCCGACAAATAGAATTTCGGCTTCTTTATTGTTTTCTCTTATATAAGAAGCGACCGCAAGAGCAGGATTGATATGACCGGCAGTTCCGCCTGTGGCAAATAATATTTTCATTTAACAGTCCTAAACCTTTCGCTGATTTGTTTTTCGTGATACTGACAAAACTACTCCGATTTGGAAAAGAAGCATAAGCATAGCCGTTCCGCCGTAGGAGAAAAACGGAAGTGCAATACCTGTATTCGGCAGCGTATCTGTAACTACCATAATATTAAACGCAACCTGAATACCAATTTGAGAAACAATACCGATAATAAGTAATGAACCGAATTTGTCCGTGCATCTTGCTGCTATGATAAATCCTCTTATAACGAGCGCACCAAATAAAACGATTATAAGAGCAGCACCGAAAAATCCAAGTTCCTCACATACTATTGAGAATATAAAGTCGTTTTGAGGTTCCGAAACATAAAGATACTTTTGTTTTGAATTGCCGAGACCTACTCCGAAAAGTCCTCCCGAACCGATTGCATAAAGCGAGTTATTTGTCTGCCATCTTGCTCCCTGTGGGTCGTAATCCTTATCAAGCCATGCCTTTATACGAGTACCGGCATAGTTTTCAAGCAGGTCGGGAAACATAATTACAATAAATACAACGAGAACGAGAACTCCTGCGCCAAACGCAAAAAGTTTCCAGTTACTTCCGCCCGCAAACATAAGCGTTGCACCGATTAAAAACATCAGAATCGTACAGGACATATGATGTTCCAAATATATTAGTCCGCAAAAAATTGCAATTATTCCCAAAGGGAAAAGTATTCCGTATTTAAACGTACGCATTTGTCCGTAATATTTACTTATATAAACCGCAAACGTAAGAATAATTGTAAATTTTGCAAGGTCTGAAGGCTGAAACGTCAAACCACCGAAAAGCGGAATCCAGCGTTTAAAATCACTGCCCTCAGATGAGTTACTTACAGTTGTGTGGTAAAACAAAACAACTACAAGGCTGACAAGCGTAATTACAAGAAGAGGCTTAAATACAATTCTTAGCAGTTTATAGTTAATTTTTGACATTGCAAACATTACAATAAGCCCCAAAACCGCAAAAATAAGTTGTCTTGAAAAATAGTAATATGAATTACCCGTATAATAGTATGCATACGGATATGACGCTGAAAAAAGCATTACAAGTCCTATTGCAAGAAGCGCAATAGTTAATGCAAGAAAAGGAATATCAACACTTCCGACTATAAAAATATCACTTTTATTAAGTCCGAGTTTTCGCTTTGAAGCAGGAATACTTTTACTTTCAGAATCCGACGGTAAACTATCCTGTGGCATTATGACACTCCTTTCGTAATTTTTTAATTAGTTTTATTTTTTATTGCTTTTGTCCGAAATACATAAGAAGCACGCCTATTACGCATCCTATGGCATTCACGAGTGAAAAAACAACGCAGATTTTCTTTTCTTTCCATCCGCACATTTCAAAATGGTGATGTATCGGTGCCATTTTAAATACTCTTTTGCCGTGCGTTATTTTAAAATATCCGATTTGAATAATATCGCTCATCGTTTCGCAAACATAAACAATACCTATCGGCAAAAGTATAAGCGGGCATTTACACAAAAATCCGAGTGCCACGACCATTCCGCCCAAAAAGAGAGAACCCGTGTCACCCATAAATGTCTTTGCAGGATTCCAGTTCCAGCACAAAAATCCGAGCACACCGCCGAGCAATGCTCCTGCAAAAATTCCCATTCCGACGAAGCCTTGAATTACACAAAGTACAATAAAAGCAACAGCGACTGTTGATGTTACGGACGAGCAAAGCCCGTCGATGCCGTCTGTCAGATTTACAGAATTAACACAGCCATAAATAATGAATATTGAAAGAACCCAAAATACAATAGCTGTAAATATATTTTTCTCAAAATTAACTGTTCCGATAAACGGAATATACCAGCTTGTGTTATGAGAAATCCAAAGAGTCAGAACAAAGCCAAGCGTCATAATTAACTGACCTAATGTTTTCTGTTTTGCTGAAAGACCTTCGTTTCTTTTTAGCTTAATTTTAATATAATCATCAAAAAAGCCAACTACTCCAAAACCGAGTGCAAGCACCAAGCCTGCAACAAGAAGTACATTTTCACGTCCTGTAAGGATTTCTGAATAGTCGCTTAACAAATTACCGCCTGTTAAATGAAAAGTCAAGGCAGTTACGGCAAATGAAATTATAATGCCGATAATGAACATCAGACCGCCCATATTAGGCGTACCTTGCTTTGATTTGTGCCAAGACGGGCCTATTTCAAGAATAGTTTGACCGAATTTCAGCTTTCTCAGCCACGGTATGATAATAAATCCGAGAGCTGCTGTTATGCCGAAAGCTATTACCATGCTGATTATTATTGCTACTGTACTGTTCATTTATTTTCCCCACCTGTCATAAGCAATATGGATTACATCCTCAAGTTTCATACCTCTTGACGCTTTGAATATAACAGCGTCGCCCGGTGATATTATACTGCAAAGCATATCGGCAAGTTCTTCTTTGGTTTCAAAATGATATGCATTTTTCATTCCCTTTGCTCTTGCAGCACTTACAATATTTTGTGACATTTCTCCCGTTGTAAGAAGATAGTCGATTTTACTTTCAGCAACCTGCTCACCTATTTCGCTGTGAGCCTGCTTTGAATAATCGCCAAGCTCCAGCATATCGGAAAAAACGGCAATTTTTTTATTTGCATTCAGATTTGAAATTGTGGAAATAGCCGCTTTCATCGAATCTGGACTTGCGTTATAACAGTCCTCAATAGATGTAATACCTGCGATATTCACGCTTTTTTGACGCATACCCTCAGGCACATATTTTGAAAGAGCATTGGCGCAAGCCTTGGAGTCAATATTAAGAAAATAACCTACGGCAAAAGCTGAAAGCGCATTATAAACATTGTGAATACCGACAGTCGGTATTTTTATATGCTCACATTTACCGTAATATTCTACCGAAAACTCAGTTTCTCCGTCCTTTTCGATAATGTCAAACGCTTTAAAATCGCCTTTTTCGATGCCGTAAAAGCAAATATTATAGTCGTCATTTTTAACGGTTTTCAGTAAATCATTGTCGCCGTTTAATATAAGCGTCGAGCCTTTTTCAAGGCCGTCAAGAAGTTCAAGCTTCGCCTGAAGTATACCGTTGCGTGAGCCAAGATTTTCTATATGCGAAACGCCTATATTTGTAATAAGTCCTATAGTTGGCTTTGCCGCTGTGGCAAGTCGGTGAATTTCGCCAAAATGGTTCATACCCATTTCAATAACGGCAGCCTGAGTAGTGCTGTCAATTCTGAAAAGCGTTTGCGGTAAGCCAATTTCATTATTTAGATTGCCGAGCGTTTTTATCGTTTTGTAGGCGGCACTGACAACAAGATATGTAAATTCCTTTGTCGTAGTCTTTCCCACAGAACCTGTCAAGCCGACAATCGGAATTGAAAATTTCGAGCGGTAATATCCGCCGAGTGTCAGCAACGCTTTAGACGTATCCTCGACCTTAACATATGCACCGTTAATTTCAATATCTTCATGAATCATAACTGCCACAGCACCTTTTTCGAGCGCTTCTTCGGCAAATTGATGAGCGTCAAACCGTTCGCCCTTTATACATACAAAAAGGCAACCTTTTGTAATCTTACGAGTGTCAATACAAACATCTGAAATTTCGCAGTCAATATTAAATGTACCATTACAAGCCTTGGCTATTTCGCTTAATTTTAAAACTTCCATATCTTATTTACCGGAAAGTATTTCCTCAACAACTTCTCTTTCGTCAAAATGAATTGTTCCGCTCGGCAAAATCTGATACGTTTCATGTCCTTTGCCTGCAAGAAGAATTATATCGTCTGTCTGAGCATGGTTTATTGCATAGGCAATAGCCTCTTTACGGTTTTCAACAACTACGTACGGAGTGTCAATATTTTTCATTCCGACAAGAATGTCATCAATAATATCAGTAGGATTTTCCGAACGTGGATTATCCGACGTAACTACACAAAAATCTGAAAGCTCTGCGGCAATTTTGCCCATTTTCGGACGTTTCGTTTTATCACGGTCACCGCCGCAGCCAAATACAGTCACTACCCTGCCCTTTGCTATTTCTTTAAGAGAGGTAATTATGTTTTCAAGTCCGTCAGGTGAATGAGCATAGTCAATAATGATTGTAAAGTCTGTATCTGTCGGTACAACCTCAATTCTGCCCTTAACGCCTGTCGATTTACTGATAGCAAAAAGAACATCGTCAAAATTTATTCCGAGCGCAAGCGCACAGCTTGCGGCGCAAAGTGAATTATATACAGAAAATCTGCCGGGAATCGGACAAGAGCATCTGCCGATGTCATCGCCGAGAATCTCATATTCCACTCCGCCTGACTTAAACTTAACATTTTTTGCAACATACGTTGCGCTGTTTGAATCTATTGAGTATGTTACAACTTTTTCAAAATCAAGTCCGTCAATTATTTTCATTCCGTTTTCATCATCAAGATTAGTTACGGCAATGTCGCAATTTTCAAAAAGGATTCGCTTTGAGTTAAAGTAATTTTCCCACGTTTTATGATAATCAAGATGATCTTGCGTTAAATTTGTAAACGCACCGATATCAAAATGAAGTCCGTTTACACGTCCCTGTGCAAGTGCCTGAGACGAAACCTCCATAACGCAGTATTCACAGCCCGCCTCTACCATCATTGAAAAAAGCTTTTGAAGTTCGTATGATTCTGGAGTTGTATATTTTGCAGGATAAACCTCACTGTCTATCATATTTTGAACAGTTCCTATTAAACCTACTTTTTTGCCGACATTCTCCAAAATCTGCTTAATTAAAAATGTTGTGGTGGTTTTTCCGTTTGTTCCCGTAAGACCGATGAGTTTCAGTTTTTTTGCCGGATTACCAAAGAAATTTGCACATATCTTGGAATAAGTAGCTCTTGTATCTTTAACGAGAATTTGATTTTCAACACCTAAATCACGTTCGACAACTACAGCAGGTGCACCGTTTTCAAGCATTTCTTGTGCAACGCTATGGCCGTCAAATGCCGCACCTTTTACACATATAAAAAGTGAGCCCTCTTTAACGAGGCGAGAATCCTGTGTTACGTCAACAATCTCCTTATCCGAGTATGTATTCATAACCTCAATGCCATTTAAAATTTCTGAAAGTTTCATATCAAATTCCCTTCAATTTATTTAGTCAAGTACAGACTCTGTATTTTTAAACGAAACAACGATTACAGAACCTTTCTCTACCTTAGTTCCCTCATCCTCGCTTTGCTTATATGCAACTACTGTACCACTATCCATATTATTACCACTAATCTCAATATTAAGATTATTTGTTTTTGCAAGATTCTTCGCTTCGGTAACTGTAAGCCCTGTAAAATCAGGAACTGTAGTAGTTTCCTTTTCAGTGTCTGAAGTGTAAAGATACACGGTTCCGCCGTTAGGCACCGTACTGTTCGCCGACGGACTTTGACGCACTACAGTATCGCCGTCGCCTATTACAACATAGCTTAAAGAATTTTCAGTCAATGTTTCCTTTGCATCGGAAAGCGACATATCAACAACAGACGGAGTGCTCTCGGACAAATCCTCTATTTCATCATCATCGTATATAGGCTCAATACCCATAACGTTCATTGCTTCTTCTATAACTTCAGCCGCTATAGGTGCGCAAAGTGCGCCGCCACCCAAATTTTCATTAGGTTCATCAACAATAATCAGCATTGCTATTTCAGGGTCATCTGAAGGAGCGATAGCCGCAAACGAAACGATATACTTATCGCTTTCACCGTCTGCCGATTCACCGAGTTTTGTTGAAGTACCTGTTTTTCCGGCTACCCTGTATCCTGCAACATAAGCATTTTTGCCGGTACCGTTATCAACAACACTCTTCATCATTTCACGAACTGTTTCGGAAGTTTCTTCGCTTATAACCTGGCGAACAACTTGAGTTTCAGTCTTTTCCACTGTCTTTCCGTCCGAATCAACAATACTTGAAACGACATAAGGCTGTAAAAGTTTTCCGCCGTTTGCTATAGCGCATAATCCTGTACATATCTGAATAGGTGTAAGCGAATTTGTTTGACCGAATGATGCCGACGCAAGCTCAACCAAACCATACTCGTCTTCCTCATAATACTGAGATTCAGATTCACCGGGAAGGTCGATTCCTGTTTTTTCGGTAAATCCGAAAGCGTCAAAATATTTAAAATAATTATGCACTCCGAGTTTTTGACCGATTGTTATGAAAAACGGATTACAGGAATTTTCCAATCCTTCCGTAAGAGTCTGATAACCGTGACCCGAATGATTGTGGCAATACATCGGAGAGTCCCAACCCTCAACAGTAATGCTTCCTGTGCAGGTATAAGTTGTGTTAAGGTCAACAACATTTTCCTCAAGCGCCGCCGAAACCATAAATGTTTTGAATACAGAACCCGGAACATATGTATCGGAAACCGTAAAGTTTCTCCACTGATTTTGTACGTATTCGCTTTCAAGTTCAGCCTGTTCATCCTCATCTGTCAGTGCTTCGATTTCTTCAATATTTTTACTGTAGGTCAGCGTATACGGGTCGTTGCAGTCATAATCGGGAAGCGAACACATAGCAAGCACAGCACCTGTATTACAGTTCATTACAATGCCGTAAGCACCCTTTGCCTGATATTCCTCAAGCGTTTCACGAAGACCTTTTTCAAGGTAATACTGAATTGTTTGGTTTATTGTCGTTACTATTGAATTGCCGTCGGTAGCTTCGACAGATGTTTCATAATCGCTTGCAATTTCATTTGAAACCGCATCCTTAGCGGTTATTATTCTGCCGTTTGTACCTGTAAGCTCATCGTTGTAATAAGACTCAAGGCCCGATAGTCCCTGGTCGTCAGAGCCTGTAAAGCCTATGACTGTTGACGCTAAACTGCCGTAAGGATAATATCTTTTTGTGGTTTCTTCCATTCCGATACAGTCGCCAAGCAGATTTTCCGACATAAAATCCGAAATTTCTTCTTTCACATCATTTTCAACTTGCTTTTCGACAATCTCATAATGATTTTCAGCCTTCGTTTTTTCAAGGAGTTCAGCCTGCTCCTCCTCGTCATATTCAAAAAGCTCTGTAAATTTTTCAACGATTAAATTTCGCTGTTCATCGTCGTCAATCTCAAGCGGATCGAGATAAATATTCCAAACAGTCGCCGACTGAGCAAGCACGTTTCCGTCTGCATCATAAATCGTACCACGCATTGCTGAAATTTCAGTATCCATAAGCTGCTGACTTTCGGCTTTAAGAGAAAGTTCTTCGCCACGAACAACCTGCAAATACAAAACTCTTACAGCGCTTGACGTGAGAAGAAATATAATTACAAGAGCTAATATCAGTATTCTTTTGAGCATTGATTTTTTTGTATTCATCCGCATTATATTCCCTCTCTCTTTTTTTTCACGTTTGTTCTCTTATTTATATAATATATTTATGAGAGTTAGAAAAATTCTAACTCTCAATTATACGCAATTTTATCCGTTTATATGCTAATCGCTATCTGCTTGTGACACAGTTTCTTCACTGTTTTCTTCGCTGCTGTCTTCACTTCCGTCATCGCTTTGCAAAAGCATTTGAGCAGCCGCAAGGCGTTCCTCTTTATACTGAGAAACATCTATATAACATATTTGACTTGAGCTGACTTTTGTCATACCAAGCTGTTCAACGGCATATTGATCAATCATACTTACAGAAACAAGTGCATCAAGTTCACTTGTGATACGTGTATTTTCGCTTTCGGAAATCTCAAGCTGTTCTTCAAGTTCTGAAATTTCTCTTGTAAGTTCGTTTTTTGTTGCATAGGTATAAAGCACACCAACGAGCATTGATACCGAAACAACGGCGATAATAACAATTTTTACTACCTGAGCAAAACCTAACCGCTGTTCCTGAAGGAGCTGGTGCATACTTTTTTTCTTTGGATTTTCGTGAACTTTTAAATCTCTTTTTTTCCTCGGAACATATTCCGGCGCAGCTGAAGATTTACGGTCAACATCAAATGCTTTTAGGGCATATGCAGCATCAGTCGTATATGAATAACGTCTGAAATCGCCTGTATTTGTCATTTTGCACACTCCTTTTCTTTAATATTATTTAATCATTTAACATAGTTAAAATTTTTCAAAAACACGAAGTCGAGACGACCTCGCCCTTGGATTTTCTTTTAATTCTTCTTCAGTTGGTGTAACGGCTTTAAGTGCTTTTCCTTTCGGCTTATTGCCGCAAACACAAACTGGAAATTCCTTCGGGCATATGCATCCCTTGCACCACTCGGCAAACTGCTCTTTTACAATTCTGTCCTCAAGTGAATGAAACGTAATAACGGCAATTCTGCCACCGCTGTTTAGACAGTCAAACGCATCATCCAGCGCTGTTTTAAGCACGTCAAGCTCGCCGTTTACTTCAATACGTATCGCCTGAAAAGTTTTTCGTGCGGGATGCGAGTCACGCATTGCCTTTTGCGGTAACGACGATTTAATAATATCAACAAGTTCAAATGTCGTTTCAATAGGCTTTTTTTCTCTTGCTTTGACTATATTGTCCGCAATCCTGCGTGAATATTTTTCCTCTCCGTAGCGGTAAATAATATTTGCAAGCTGCTGTGAATCATAAGTATTCACAACATCTTTGGCGCTAAGCCCCGATTTGCTCATTCGCATATCAAGAGGCGCATCCTTATGAAAGGAAAATCCACGCTCGCCGTTATCAAGCTGAAACGAACTGACACCCAAATCCATAAGCAAGCCGTCAATTTTATTTATATTAAGTTCTTTTAAAATTTCTTTAATATTTGAAAAATTATTCTGAACTATAGTTACATTATCAAAAGCTTTAAGACGATCCTTAAGAACGCTTACAGCATCGGGGTCTTGGTCAATACAAATTAGTTTTTTTGCGGTTTTTGCAATCTCTCGTGAATGACCGCCGCCACCCGCTGTTGCGTCTACTACAATTTTTTCGCCGTCAAGGCTAAGTGCGTTTATAGCCTCGTCAAATAATACGCTTTTATGAACAAACTCCATATTATTCATTACCCTTCAGCTTGTCCATTAAATCATAAACGCCTTGGGTATGATCGTAGCTGTTATAAATTTTTTCGTATTCCTCAGTATTCCAAATTTCTATAATCTTGCCCTTGCCCTTAAAAACAACAGTCGACTCATTCGCAAGACCTGCAGCTTCTTTAAGTCGCTGGTTTACCGTAAATCTGCCCTGAGAATCAAGTACGGATTCCTCGGCATTATCAAGAAAGCAGGTAGTTGCGTCATATTTTTGATTTTCGGTTCCCTGCTGCATTGATTCATACATTTCCTCAAAATAATCCACAGGATAGAGAGTAAGACATTTACAGCCACGTACAGTAACGGCTACCATATAAAATTCCTTGCCAAGCCGTTCTCTCCACTTTGTAGGAATAGAAAGACGACCCTTTGAGTCCAACTTATAACCATCTAATGTTCCGACTAACAAACGCATATCTTTCTCTCCTTTCGTGGAATTTTCTGAAATAAATTTGGGATTTCATTGAAATTTATGGGAATTAAGTGGAATTTACACCACAAGTACATTATATATAGGGAAAACGAACTTGTCAAGATTAATTTTGCTCATTGTATAATTTTAACAACTTCGTAAACTTTGTAATTATTTTGTAATATTTTACTTTCTTCGACTTTGGTTGTAGAATAAAGCGATATATGTTATACTGTTTTACAGAAAACAGAAAAGAGGTTTTTCTATGGGCGAATACAAAACCACTTGGAGAGAAAAAATCGGATACGGCGTAGGTGCAATAGGTCTTGATTTAAGTTACGGACTGTTTTACTCCTATCTTTCCTACTATCTTTCGAGCGTGTTAGGACTAAAAGAAGGATTTTTGCTTTTGCTGACTCCCCTTGCAAGAATTTGGGACGGAATAAACGACCCCATTATGGGAACTATTGTTGACAATACAAAAACCAAAATGGGCAAATACAGACCCTGGATTGTTATAGGAGCATTATCAAATGCGGTTGTACTTACTCTTTTGTTTACAAGCTTTGGTATGAGCGGTACAAAGCTTTATATTTATATCGGCGTAATGTACATTCTTTGGGGTATGACAAATACGATGGCTGACATTCCGTACTGGTCAATGGTGCCGTCGTTTACATCTGACCCGTCAGACAGAAATTTAGTTGCAACCGTTGCAAGAACATTTTCGGGATTAGGTCAGGGTTTAATTACAGTTCTGACACCGTTTCTCCTGCCTAAGCTTTCATCGGGTATGACGACAGAAAGCGGATATTCGGCAACAGGATTTTCAAGATGGGCATTTATTTGCGCAGTCGCTCTTGTCTTCTTTGCGGTGATATGCGTACTTAATACAAAGGAACGCCATGTTGTTTACAGTCAAAACGAAAAATTCTCTTTTAAAAAGATGTTTAAGGTTATTGCCGGCAATGATCAGCTTGTTGTTTTTATTATTTTTGCGATGATTTCAAATTCAGGTTGGTACCTAACAAGCGGTACGGCTGTATATTATTTCAGCGACGTGCTTGAAAACGCCGAAGCACAAAGCCCGTTTTCAATGATAGGCGCAATCGGCTCTGTGCTTGGTTTACTTGTCATTCCGATAATGTCAAAATGGATGAGCAAGCGTTCAATATATCAGTTTTCGCTTATTGTGACTATTATAGGGTATGCACTGATGTTTTTATTCGGCCCCGTACTCGGTATCACAATAGCGCTTGATATAAGTTATATTTTAGCGTCAATCGGTATAGGTTCGATGTTTGTTGCGCAAACAGTATTCCTTGCGGACATTGTTGACTACGGTGAATACAAAACGGGTCAGCGAAATGAATCAATAACATTTTCGATGAAAGGATTTTTGCAAAAATTAGCTTATACTATTCAGACGATTATTCTTTTCAGCGGACTTAAAATTATGGGATATAATCAGCAAATCACAACAGGCACAATAAATGCTTCAACAAAAAATGCAATAGGAATTATTGCATTTGGTATTCCGCCGATTTTAGTGTTGATTTCTTTAATAATTTTTTCATCTAAATTTAAAATACACGGTGAGCTTGCCGACAAGGTACACGCCTATATCGTTGAAAAGCGAAGCCTTGAAGAAAATAACAATTAAGTAAAAAAGTATAAAAGCAGTCTTGACAAAATCATCAAGACTGCTTTTTGTTATAGTTTTTATTATAGATTTAATTTAATAATTATCGTTTTTGATTTCAAAATAAGCTTTGGGATGACTGCAAACAGGACACTTTTCAGGTGCTGATTTTCCGATATGGATATGACCGCAATTTGAACAAATCCATATTTTATCCTCATCCCTTGAAAATACAATACCGTCGTTAACATTTTCGGCAAATTTTAAAAATCGCTGTTCATGCTCTTTTTCGACCTTTGCAACCGCATCAAAAAGCCACGCTATATTGTCAAAGCCCTCGTCTCTTGCCTCTTTTGCAAAATTGGCATACATATCCGTCCACTCAAAATGCTCTCCGCTTGCCGCATCTTTTAAGTTTGAAGCGGTATCGGTTGCACCGCCGAGCAAATCAAACCAAATCTTTGCATGAGCTTGTTCGTTGCTTGCGGTTTCTTCAAATATTTTTGCAATCTGAACGAAGCCGTCGGTTCTCGCCTTTTGTGCGTAAAAAGTGTATTTGTTTCTCGCCTGACTCTCGCCTGCATAGGCGGCAACGAGATTTGCCTGCGTTTTTGTGCCTTCCAAATTTTTCAAAAGCTCACTCCTAAAATTAAATTCCAAGCCTTTTTATTTTAGACACAATTTCCACAAATATACACCAAACTGTTTGAAACAGTATAATATTTCCGGCAAAAAGCTGTGAAGTTCCGCCAAGTATTCCAAACAAAGCAATTACTCCAAAACCGACTGCACAGCCAAATGAAACAAGAACGCTTAAAATTTTACGTGTTTCCTCTAAATTTTCAGCTCCGGACATAGCTGAAACAAAGCCGAGAGCACTGCCATCGTGAATTGCATATGCCGGTGATGTTTCAACGTGCATATCTGAATATTTATCAAATGTTCTTCCGTTTGAAGCACTCATAACACGAATGTAGCCGTCAGGCAAAGAAAACAGCTGAGCAATGCTTTCATCGTTTATAAACGGGTCGTTACTTTTTACAAGGATTGTAATTCCGCTTTTTTCAAGACGGCGAAGCGATTTTTTAAGCTCGACATCAGCACTGTATGACACAACAAACATTGCAAGCACTCTGCCTGTTTCGGCAAGGTAAAGTATTTTTCTACCCTTTCGTGTATACTTTTTCTCATAATCCTCTTTAGGTACACTCACACCGTGATGAATCAAAAGCTCTCTCGTTCCGACTAAAATCTTTTTTCTGTAAATCCATGCGGACGTGCCAAGCTTGTCCTCATAAACAATTCCGTCAACATCCGGCAAAATAGCTTGTTTGCCTATAATCACATTATCAAAAACGCTTGCGAGCGGACTTTTTGTCTTTGTTATAACAGCGGCTGTTTTTAAAATAACATCATCCGCCTTAGCTCCGTTAAATGTTTTGATGCCATGAATTTCACAGCTGTTTGCACCAAATAAATCCTGCGCTTCAATAACGATTGCATTTGCATCGTCTATCATTTGCGCTCCCTCAAAGCCGTTAATCATAGCGCCGTTTTCCGCAAGGCGATTAGATATACCGAGAAGAGCGCTGTTAGTGTGAAGCAACGAAGCGCATGGTAATGATATGCACATTCCGCAAACTGCGATATTTAGCACATGGCACCAATCCTTGTTTATTATATAGACTGCAACAAATAAAACAATATTAAGAGCAAGCATAACAGATCCGGTTATCTTTGCAATTTTATCAGCCGGTTCGTCACTGCCGGCAATATCCATAAAATTTGTCGGGAATTCAGTATTGATGCTTGTTTTTAAATTAGCCTCTCCTGTTAAAACTCCACGGCTGATAATTGTTGCGTCAACCTTATTGGCTATTGTTTCAACAGTATATGTATTGTCCTGCTTTGTAAGAAATTCAAAATTATGTATTATTCTTGTTGTAAGAAGATATTTTCCGATTTCCTGTACCAGTAAAGCAAACGCAATCGCAAGAGGATAAACATATCCGCCGTCCATTTGTAAATCACTGTTTACTAACATCAAAACGGTATGCACAAGAACAAATACAGACGCTACAGTTATCGGGAAATCGCTGTTTATACCTTTTTTTAGTTTCAGCCCATGAATAAGACTTTTTATGTTTGCAAAAAGCAGCAAAACGTAAATTACAATTACCGTAATGTAATAAGGAACGTAATCCATAAGTATTGACGGCATATATGCACTGTCTTTAAATATAGTCAAAAGTCCTAAAATAATACCGAATATAAGAGTAAGAACCACTGAAAACATAATTGATGAGCGTGAAGCAAATAAATTTTCAAGAAACTTTGTTTTTTCATCATTGCTTTCATATTCGTCCTTAACAGTGCTATTTGAATTTTTATCAATATTATCGGGACCGAAGAGACGAAATTTGCTGACCTTTTCTTTTCTGCGTTCTAAAAGCTGTTTTTCGGCAAGCTCTTCGTCAATTTTCTGTACCTTTTCGTTCGAGTCCTCAAAGCCGTCAAGAACGATTTGGTAATCCTCTTCATCTTCCTCGTTTACCTGCGGTTTTCCCGGTGTATCGTTCATCAGTGATATTCGTGTATGCTCTAACTCCTCAACCGCAACTATGGTTGGAACTTCTTCCAAATCCGAAGTTCTGTCAAGACGTGATTTGCTTTTTATAGTGGCGGGCTTTTCTATTATGTCGGGAGGATTTTTTGAATACTGAGGTTCATTTTTATCCTGGTTGAAAAAGCTTTTTTTAATTCCTGATGAATCGGGCGAACTTTTAATTTCCCGTGTTTTGTCACTTGCATTTTTTGTTTTTGCGCCGATGTCAACCTGAATTGTTTTTTCGCTTGAATCGTCAAGAGCTTTATTTTTCTCAAAATCGTCACGTTTTGTATAAATTACATTTGTTTTGCTCGTATCTTCAGACGGCGATTTTGGCTTTTTAATCTTTTTGTCATCTGACGGAACTTCAATTACAATATCCTCAGGCTGAATTTTAGGAACTTCAATTTCACGCTCTGTAATTTCTTTAACAGAGTTGTCAATATCCTCAAGCGCAGACTGAGCCTTGCTGACTGTTTTTTTTCGTATTTCCTCCGCCTGATGAATAATTTCTTCGATAGACAAATTTTCACTCATTTTTCATCACTCACAAATCTAATCTTTGTCTTGCTATTTCATACATAATAATTCCCGCAGCAACAGATGCATTAAGAGAATTTACTTTTCCGAGCATCGGCAAACTTACTGTAACGTCGCATCGCTCTTTGACAAGCCGTCCGACACCGTTCCCCTCGCTTCCGACCACAAGAGCGCAGCCGCCTGAAAAATCAGTCTTGCACCAAGGCTGACCGTCCATATCGGCACAGTAAACCCAAATGTTTTTCTTCTTTAGGTTCTCAATAGTCGAAACTATATTTCCGACTCTTGCAACTCTCATATATTCAAGAGCGCCGCAAGAGGTTTTTTCCACAATAAAATTAAGCCCGACGTTTCGCCTCTTAGGAATAATAATTCCGTGAGCGCCGCACGCTTCCGCACTTCGTATAATTGCGCCGAGATTATGACTGTCCTCTATCTCATCACAAATTATAATAAACGGCTTTTCGCCCTTTTCTTCGGCAAAAGCAAGTATTTCATCAACTGTAGAATAACTGTGAGCCGGTACATTTGCAACAACACCCTGGTGGTTGCCGCCGGCGCACATAAAATCGAGCTTTTTGCGGTCAACGTTTTTGACAACAATACCCTGTTCCCTGCACATTGCTATAATCTTATTGACAGAGCCTTCACGCTCTCCTTTTGCTATCAGTACATTTTCAACTTCCCTGCCGCTTTTTAGCAGTTCAAGCACTGCATTTCTGCCGATAACAAGGCTGTCGTTAGTTTTTACATCTTCTTTTTCTTTTGGCATATTTAGTGTCTCCATATAATATTTCAAAGTAATTATAACATTATATAGTAACTTTAGCAACGGCTATTCTAAAAAATATTATCATAATAATAAAATATTTTTCAAAAGTTGATTGTCTCTTTTTAATAA
>JAJBVC010000219.1 GCA_020860025.1 Clostridiales bacterium
CATTACAATATTAGAGTGATATTATAATAGCGCACATATATAGGTAAATGGGTGAGTTATACCTGTTTATCTTAATGCTTGTTTTGCTTTGCTCGCTTCTGATTGCAAAATCGGGTCAGAGTGCTTGTAATCGTCAAGAAGTCGGCACCGTGAAACGGCAGTTTTAAATAACAAATTTTTTATGGAGGTACTAATCAGTGAAAACTAAGATTTCAAAAAGATTACTTTCAATTCTCCTTGCGGCATTAATGGTAATTACGTCAGTACCGTTGATGTCAATCACTGCGCTCGCTGACAGCAATGCAATAGATGAAGCACTTGCTGAAGTTGAAACCGCTATGGCTTCTTTTGAAGATTTATTGGCGGTTGACGGCGCTCTTTATTCAAATGTTTCTCCCGCTTATGAAGCGTATGTAGCTTGTCAGAAAGCGGTTGACGCATACACCTACGGTGGCGAAACCAATGCTCTTGACGGTGTGGCTGAAGCTCTTGAAAATGCTATATCTGAAATTGAAGAGTTTACCGGTAAAACAGGTACTGCTATTCCGACTTTCCCAACTTCAACAGAATCGGATATGCAGGGCTATGCCGGTTCCGCCTATAATAATGTACTTTATGCACCACAAGCTACAGTACAGTCTGTAACAAGTTCAGATGTCGGTGGTGTTGTTCACAGAACTTATTATGCGACAGATGCTGTCCTTTTATATGATGGAGTAAATGACACCATTCTTCCTGTCTTGATGAGTGCTGCACTTGGTACAAGTGGTGATGGTTACAATAAAACCCGTTACATTTGGTCCGGCTATCCGTCAGATTCATCAGGTAATGACTATGGTGATTGGGCTTTTGAACAAAACTGGGCTTCCGGTAACGGAAACGATGCCAACTGGAACTGGAACTGGTGGGCAGGCAACTGGGGTGGACCTGGAGGTCAAGTTTCATCATATGGTTACGCTGCTTATAACAATGCAACCGGTGTAGTTGGAACTTATTCAACTTCTGTTCGAAGTGGTGCTCTTCCTTCGCAATCACGTTCAGGTAATATTTTTAGTGGTTATACATATACTGAAGGCTCACAGGTTTATATGGCTAATGCACTTAAACTTGAAGTTGCTCCTACAGGTACGAGTGCTGATTACACGCCGTATTGGTATATAACTACCGGTGGCGATAACAATAATGACTATTCCATAACTCAGGCGACAAGTGCGATTCACGTTGTTAATTACAAGTCTCTTACAGACGCTTTGTCAACTAACGGCGAAAAGATGAAGACCATTGACCTTGCCGATTACAGCGAGGGTGGACTTGCCGATTACTTTGCCGCTATGGATGCAGCAACATCTTGGGATCCTAACACATATTTCACCGACGGTAATGGATATGATACTTGCGTTAGTGATATGGAAGCGCTTATCTCTGATATGAACAATGCTTCAACAACACTTACAGACAGCGATTCATACGCAACACTTCGCTCCGCAATGAGCTCGGCTGTAAGAACTGTATATGCTGCCGGCAATGTTAATGATGATGAATCACTCAAATATACAGAAGATTCTTGGGCTGCATTTGCCGAAGCATACGAAGCTGCACAGACAGTTATGGCTGACGTAAACGATAACGGCTATATCTCAGAAGAATGTGAAACATTGGCAACCACTCTTACAGAAGCGTATAAAGCTCTCGTTGTAGATACAACAGACGTTGTAGATACAACAGAACTTGAAGCTCTTATAGATGCGTTTGAAAGCTATGCCGATATCTTTACAGATGAAACATACGCAAATGCACTTGAGGTTATTGCCGCCGCTAAAACAGCCGTATGGGGTTCTGAAGACAATTACGGTGTTGCAGCTGATGCTCTTGCACTTACGGATGATAACCAGCAAATAGTTGATGACCAGGTTACTCTTGTTCAAAATGCTATCTATGCTCTCAGAATCAGTCCCGACGCTGTTCTTATGACATCTTACGGCAGATATTCACTCAATACCGCAATAGATCTTCAAGAAAATGTTAAGGATAATCAATCCGATTATTCCAACTATTCAACATTTGCTACAGCTATTTCAAATGCAAATGAGCTTATCTATGATATGGCTAATGATGATTTAACAGACTACGATACTCAGTATGCTAATTATATTGCTGCAATTGAAGCTGTTGTAGAGGCATATAATTCTCTTGAAAAATCATTCACGGCTATTGACGATGGTACTATCGCTCAGCAGGGTAAGACTACAACAATGAAAGCTCTTACAGGCTCTGACAAGGGCAAGCAGTCGGTTGAGTTTGCTTATACAAGAAGCGCTATTATCTTCAAAACAAATCATGAAGACAGCGACTATGTTTATGGTTCGGGCGATATAACATTTGGCTGTAATATTCAAAGCAGAAATACAAATATGCTCGACAGTATCACACTCAATGCTACCGCCGATGAGATTAACGGTCAGGATGGTAAAAACCATATAAATTCAAACAGTGCTGTTAGTAATGTAAAGCCCACCGCACTTACCGATGATGAAAAGGCAACATATGCCGGCTGTACATCATACGGCAATATCTCGCTTGAAAATATTAGGTATACCGGTACTACTGATAATAATGAGACATCTTATATACTTACAACCTCGGACGGTACTCAAGTTACTGATGAAGATACCGCAATGGCAATGGACCTTACCGACATAATCGGCACAACAGACGGTGTAAGCGCTAACCCGGCTTACGGTGGTGTGTTTGTAAAGTCGAGTGATGGGGAGTTTGCTTATTCTTACCTGACTTCAGACCTTACTGTAAGCGTTTCCGGTTCAGAAGAAATCGAGGATCTCGCTGTTACGGACGTTCCGACTTCTACCGATTACAAGGTTAGCGGCACAAATTTCGGTGCTGTAACAGTTCATAACTGTCAAAATACAACACTTTTTGCTATGTACAACTGGTACACATCAGCATCAACAGGTGAAACTATCCAGACAACAGCGACTGTAATTGATATTTCTTACCTCGTTGACCTTGTATCACAGTGTAATGAACTCCTTGACGATGCTGCTATGTATACCGACGACAGCTGGTCAACATTCACAAGTGCACTTGAATCAGCTCAGAGCAATTTAAATTACACACTTCTCACTGCTGCTCAGATTACAACTCAGTGTCAGAACAGATATACAACATTGTGGAATGCCCGCAATGACCTTGTGGTTAAGACATTAGACGTAACATTCAGCTACAAAGACGCTGACGGTAATGACACTTCAACAGTTCTTGGTGTAACCTATGGCGAAACACTCAGTGCTGACGATGTAGCCGCTATCGACGTTCCTGATTACGTACTTGACGGTTATACCTACACATTCGCAGGTTGGGATTCCGAAGTTTCTTACGATGCTGTTGTTCGTGATGTAACCTACACCGCAACATATACAAGCTCTCTCAACCAAGCGGATTGGACAGCATACAACACCGCCCGTGCAACCCTTATAGGTTTGTTGACTGATTATACTTATACCGCAGACTCACTTACTGCTGTAGCAAACGCTTTGGCTGAGCAGACGTCATTCTTTGACTACTCTGACGAAGCAAAAGAAGCAACAATGGCTGATATGCAAACAGACATTGATACCGAAACAACAACTCTTGAAGATATTGTATCGCTCTTAGTTTCTACAGACATAGATTATTCCGCAGCCGTAGCTGCAATAGCTGCAATCAAAGCCGCTTATGACGAAGACGCTTATGACGTATCGGTACTTGACTTTGCTTATACCGAAAGTGTTGACATCTTCTCAGGTGATACCGCTGATATTACCGTAATCGGCTACACATATGATTCGCAGTCAGCTCTTGATGCTGCAATCGAAGCCGCTGTTGAATCGCTCAATTCTCTTATGACCTACACTGTTTACCTCAACGGTACAGCAGTTGGCACTTATGAGTACGGCGAAACCGCAACTATAAATTCTGAAGACGGCTCAGATGTTGCATGGACTTACAGCTATGCCGCTCCGTCAAATGAATATACACAGTCTATTGAAAAGTATATGGGTATCAGTGCATCTCTTGAATTTATCGTAAAGGGCAACACTTATCTTACTACAACAGCTACCGAATCTACAGATGAAGATTGCTACGTAGTTAAATTCGTTGCAAACCTCGGCGGTAACCAAACAAGAACTTTTGCTATTGAGTATGTAACCGACGGCGAAGTTACGATGCCTCAGTTCCCAACATACGCTTACTACACTCCGTCATCAACATATACAACAGGCGAAGCTGTAGGCGATACTGTTACAATCACTGCCGATACAACATTTGTTCTCTACTATTCGGTAAATACAAGCGATACCTACACAATCGACTTCTTCGATACACTTGATAGTTTTTGTGGAATTTATAATAAAGGTATTTCAAGTTCTTCTGAATGCTGTACCGAAGAATATATTGTTAGCTACAACGAACTTGTTGAACTTGAAAGTGCTGACGCATATTGCTGGACAATCAACACTCACTACGGTGAAGAAGGCGTTGATACTTACAGAATTATTGCATACGGTACATCATATTCATTCTACGCTTGCGAATCATACACGATTGAAGATGTTGATGCAGACGGTTTAGCAATCGTTGCAATGACTTATGAAGAATATGCAGACACGATTACGTCTGCAACAAATACTGAGTCGTCAGATCCTAATTATGGCGGGCTGGATGACGAAGCAACCGATTATCTTGTAGACAGCCTCGGCAATCCGATACTCCTTGTATCAAAAGATGGTCTTTACTATACTGAAATGCCTGACCTCACACCTGACGTATCGGCTCTTGAAGATACTGTAATCCCGATTTATGATGAAGATGGCAACAACTCCAAATTCTCTATGATTGGTACATTTACTCTTCCTGACGGCTATACATTGGTTGAGTGCGGCTTCCTGTTCACAAACACAGCAGGCGCTGACCTCACTATTGAAAATGTAGGCACAGACGGCGTTGCTCGTATGAAGTCCTCACAGTACACTTGCGGTAACCAGTTCGTTATCAATGTTAAGTATTCGGGAACTGATTACAGCTTCAAGTATAAGCCATACTTGATTGCTAAGGATTCATCAGGCAATCTCGTAACGTATTACGGCAAGGAATCATCAATGCTTAATACAGCTGATGTTTACGCATAATTATAAGGAGGATATAATGATGAAGAAACTTTATGAAGAACCGGAAATTGAAGTTCGTAATTATACGCTTCCTCCAACCGGCATTTTAACAGAATCTGTTACAGACCCTGATTTGAATGACGGCGACGATTATGAATACCTTCCATAATTAAAACATATAAAACTGCGATGCCAATGCATCGCAGTTTTTTTTACCCAAAATTACAATTTTCAATTCTAAAAAAAGTATAAAATGAGAAAAAATCAGGCAATTCAGATTTGACATATTATAAGTTATATATTATTATATAAGAGTATGACTAATCAATATGGAAGTGTGCTTATGAACGTGTTAATTCTCGGCTTGGGACTGATTGGTGCAAGCCTTGCAAAAACTCTTAAGAAAAATACAAATCATCATATTTTAGGCTGGAACAGAACCGAATCTGTTACGAAAAGAGCCCTTGATGATAATGTTATTGACGAAACGGCTGAACTTTCCGATTTACTTTCAAGAGCCGACATTACTATAATAAATTTCTATCCCGATGCGATTGTTCCGTTTGTTTTGGAGCATAAAAACGAGTTTAAAAAGAATAGTATCGTTACCGATTCCTGTGGCATAAAGACTAAAATCTGCCGTGCAATCGAAAAGGAAAAGCTCGATTTTTATTTTATCGGCGCTCACCCGATGGCAGGACGAGAGGTCAGCGGCTACGACAATGCGCTTGATAATTTATTTGATACGGCTTCGTTTATCTGTACGCCTACTGATGATATTCCACGCAGCAAAACAGATGCTCTTGTCGGCTTGGCGCAGGAAATGGGCTTTGCAAGAACTGTTGTTACAACTCCCGAGCATCATGATGAAATGATAGCGTTCACTTCGCAGATTGCTCATGTTCTTGCCTGTTCGTACGTTCTTTCACCGCTTGCGCCTTACCATGAAGGATATTCCGCCGGCAGCTATCGTGACGTCAGCCGTGTTGCACGCATTAACGCCGATATGTGGACAGAACTTTTTATTGACAATAAGGAACCGCTCGTAAGGGAAATTGACGACCTTGTATCAAACCTTATGAAGTTTAAATACTGCATTGTAAACGGCGACGCAAAAGAACTTCACGACCTTATGGAAAAGGGCAACAAAATCAAGGAGGAAATCGGCTGATGCAAAAATTGACAGTTAAGGTCAGCGATGAATATGATATTCTTATTGAGCGTGGCTTGATTTCTAAATCCGGTGAGCTTGTTAAATCCGTTCTTCCGGCAAAAAAAATTACGCTTGTGAGCGATACAAATGTTTATAAAATTTACGGCGATCTCGTTAAAAATTCTCTTGAAAATGCCGGTTATACCGTTTTTACTTATATTTATCAGGCGGGAGAAGAGAGCAAAACTACAAGTGTCGCTGTTGATATAGTTGAATTTATGGCGCAAAACGGCTTGACACGAGAGGACGGCGTTGTTGCTCTCGGCGGCGGTGTTTGCGGTGATATGGCAGGTTTTGCCGCTGCAATTTATCTTAGGGGTATTAAATTTGTTCAAATTCCTACCTCTCTTCTTGCTCAGGTTGATTCGTCTGTCGGCGGTAAGACTGCCGTTGATTTGCCACAGGGCAAAAATCTTTGCGGTGCTTTTCACCAGCCGAGCCTTGTTATAATTGACCCTGATACGCTCGATACATTGAGCGACCATTATTTCAGTGACGGTATGGGAGAGGTTATAAAATATGCATGTATTAAATCCAATGAGCTTTTTGACAGGCTTGTTAATGAAAATCCTAAGAATTTTATTGAAGATATAATTTATCAGTGCGTAGATATTAAACGGCGGATTGTTGAAAATGATGAGAAAGAACACGGCGAGCGTGCCCTTCTTAACTTCGGTCACACCTGCGGTCACGCTATTGAAAAGCTGTGGAACTTTAAAAATATTTCACACGGCGAAGCGGTCGGAATCGGTATGGTAATGATTAGCAAAGTTGGCGAGAAATTAAATATTACCGAGCCAAAAACAACTGATAAAATTATTAAAGTGCTTGAAAAAAATAATATGAAAACCGGCGATTCTCACTCGGTGCGGGAAATTGTTTCGGCTATGAGCGCCGACAAAAAGCGGACGGGTACAGGCATAAAATTTATAATGCTTCACTCAATAGGCGACAGCTTTATTTATCCTGTTGAAAATGACAAAATCCCGCAAATATTCGGAGTTTAATATGAATGTTCTAAAAATTCAAAAATCAAAATTATCGGGTACGGTTACAATGCCACCATCAAAATCTGTCGCTCACAGAGCTTTAATTTGCTCTTTTTTAGCAGGCGGCGGAAGTGTTAAGCCACTGATAAATTCAAATGATATGAAGGCTACAATGGGCGTTATAGACGCTCTTAAAAACGACAGCAAAACTCTTGACTGTATTGAAAGCGGTTCAACGCTTCGCTTTATGATACCTGTTGCCGCCTCTCTTTCAAAAAATGTAACATTTGTAGGTCAGGGCAGTTTACTGTCACGTACAATCGGCGAATATCTCGACCTTTTGCCTAAGCACGGTGTTACGGTTGAAAGCAACGGCTATCTTCCTATGACAATAAGCGGTACTCTTAAAAACGGAAATTACGAAGTAAACGGCGACGTCAGCAGTCAGTATGTTACCGGCCTCTTGCTTGCTCTTGCAAATTTAGAGGGTGACAGCGCTGTTGTTTTAAAAACTCTGCTTCAGTCAAAGCCGTATGTTGATATGACCGTCGGCGTTATGAGCGATTTTGGTGTAAATGTTGCAGAAACTGATTTTGGTTATTTAATTCACGGCTCACAGAAATTTAATCCGATAGATTATACTGTGGAGGGCGATTGGTCGCACGCTGCATTTTTCCTTGTCGGCGGAGCAATCGGCGGAGGAATCACTGTCAGCGGACTTAAAATGAATACTTTTCAGGGGGACAAAGCAATACTCGATGTCCTTAAACGCTTTGGTGCTGAATTTGATATTAACGACAGCGGTATTACCGTGCATAAAAGCAAACTGAAAGGAATAGAAATTAACGCAGAAAATATTCCCGATTTGGTTCCGATTATTGCCGTACTCGGTGCTTTTGCCGATGGCAGAACCGTAATAACCTCAGCCGAACGTCTGCGTTTTAAAGAGTCCGACAGGATTAAAAGTGTTGCTGAAAATCTTAAAGCAATCGGAGTCGGCGTAACAGAAACCGCAGACGGTATGATTATAGACGGCAACTGCAATATGCACGCCGCAAAATTAAACGGCTATAATGACCACAGGATAGTTATGGCTTTTTCGATTGCCGCTTCATTTTTGGACGGTGAAACGACTATAAGCGACGCTTACAGTATAAATAAATCTTATCCTGACTTTTTTAAAGATTATAATATGCTTGGAGGTAAGGCTGATGTCATCTAATTTCGGAGATAAAATTAAGCTTTCAATTTTCGGCGAAAGTCACGGCGAGGCAATCGGCTGCGTCATTGACGGCTTGCCGTCGGGTATAAAACTTGATTTAGATAAAATTTATGTCGATATGGCAAGACGTGCCCCGGGAAGAGATAAATCATCAACGCCTCGTCTTGAAAAGGATATTCCTCATATAATTTCAGGTGTGATTGACAATGTTACAACAGGTGCACCTCTTGCTATGCTTATTGAAAATACTAATACAAAAAGCGGTGACTATTCAAATCTTATGACCGTTCCGAGACCGTCACACAGTGATTATCCTGCCTTTGTAAAATACGGTGGCAATAATGATATTCGTGGCGGCGGTCATTTCAGTGCAAGGCTTACCGCACCGCTTGTTTTTGCGGGAGCGGTTGCTAAGCAGATACTTGAGCAAAAGGGAGTAACAGTCGGCGCTCATATTGCACAAATCGGTTCGGTTCAGGATGAAATGTTTGACAAAAACAATATTACAAGCGACGAACTGAAAAAGCTGTCGTCCGTGCCGTTTTCAACAATCAACAGTGACGCTCAGCAAAAAATGCGTGATGAAATAGAAAAAGCACGGCTTGACTGCGACAGTATCGGCGGTACAATCGAATGTGCCGTAACAGGTGTTCCGGTAGGAATAGGAGCAAATATTTTTTCAACAGTTGAAAGTAAGCTGTCGTCAATTCTGTTTTCGGTGCCGGCGGTTAAGGCTGTAGCTTTCGGCGAAGGCTTTTTGTTTGCAAATATGAGAGGCTCGGAGGCAAATGACGCTTATAAAATTAAAGACGGCTCGGTTGCTACCGTTACTAATCACAACGGCGGAGTTCTCGGTGGTATGAGCGACGGTGCGCCTATAGTTTTGCAGGTTGCGCTTAAGCCTACTCCGTCAATATCAAAACCGCAGCAGTCTGTTAATTTACAGACAATGAAAGAGGAAACTCTCGTTATTAAAGGCAGGCACGACCCGTGCGTCGTTCCACGAGCAGTTCCTGTTATAGAGGCGGCTGTAGCTGTCGGAATACTTGATTTGATGATGTAAAGATGATGTAAAAAGGAAATAGTTTAATGGATTTATTAGGACTTAGAAAAGAAATAGACGCTATTGACGAGCAAATTATACCTCTTCTTTTAAAAAGAATGTCTATAGCAAAGGACGTTGCGGAATATAAGGTTGAACGAGGAATTCCTGTTTTAAACTCTCAAAGAGAACAGGAAATACTTGACAATGTTGCCGACAAGTGCGGTGAACAGGGCGATACGATAAAGACTGTATTTTCCGCAATGATGGACGCTTCAAGAGCGTTACAGCACAAAATTATCGGCGGCGGCAGGGAACTTCGTGAAACGATTGAAAATGCTATTTCAAACACATCAAAGCTAAACACAAGCAAAGCCATAGCCTGTCAGGGTGTTGAGGGCGCCTACAGCGGAGTTACGGCTAATAAAATTTTTCCGAATTCGCCGGTTAAGTTTTACAAACAGTTTGAGGATGTGTTTGAGGCTGTAAATATTGGCGATGCAAAATTCGGCGTAATTCCTGTTGAGAATTCCACAGCGGGTTCTGTTCATGAATCGTATGATTTAATTATGAAGTACAGATTTTATGTTGTCGGCGCATATGATTTAAAGATAGAGCATTGTATTTGTGCAAAGCAGGATACTAAATATGAAGACATTACAGATGTATATTCTCATCCGCAGGCTCTTTCTCAGTGCAGTAATTTCATTAAAAATTTTGATTTTACAGGCGTAAACTTTTCAAATACGGCTGCGGCGGCAAAGTTTGTCAGCGAGTCGAATAAAAATAACATTGCAGTAATTTGTTCGGAGCGTGCCGCAAAAAAGTACGGACTTAAAGTCATAAAACGAAATATTCAGAATAATAATAACAACACAACAAGGTTTATTGTAATTTCAAAAGAACTTGTAATTGCCGACGATGCACAAAAAATTTCGCTCATTTTTTCGGTACCTCATACAACAGGTTCGCTTTACCGTGTGCTTGGACGTTTTTCAATGGCGGGTCTTAATCTCACTAAAATCGAGTCAAGACCTATTGCCGATTCTGATTTCAGCTATTATTTTTATGTAGATATATTGGGCAGTGTTACGGATGAATCAACGCTTGATTTAATTTGTGCGCTTTCTGATGAATTGCCCGACTTTGAATTTCTCGGAAATTTCCATGAACAAAAATGATTTTGATTTGGAGATGAACTTGTGAAACAGCAAAAACGCCATCAAACAGGCTTAATAAACGGCATTATACTGCTTGTTATGGCTGCGCTGCTGATATTTTTATCAATAGTGCTTTATAACCATACAAAATTAGAGGTCAGATTTGATACGCTGATTAACTGGCTTCAAAATGTTGACGACGCTATAGTAAAGCTTGATTCGGACACGGAAATAATTCTTTGCATTTTTGCTCTTTATATTGCAAAATGTCAGCTTCCGATTCCAATGGGATTTTTATGTGTTATATCGGGTATAGTTTTTCCTATGGGTCAGGCTCTTGTAATCAATTTAGTGTTTACAGCTTTCTTTTTTACGGTTAAATATGTTGAGGGTATGTTTATCGGCGGCGGCTGGACAGGTATGATTTTGGGAATTAAACAACTTCACTTTGTTCGTGACTGGATTGAATTTAAGGGCAACGGAAATCCTTATGTGCTTTTTGTCACCAGATTGGTTCCGAGTATTCCGCTCGGTATGGTCTCAAAATATTACGGCTCAATGCGATATGATTTTATTTATTATATATCGCTCAGTCTGCTCGGATTTGCACCACGACTTTATATGTATACTAAAATCGGTACTGCGATATATAATCCGTTTTCGGTCAGGTTTATTGTACTGCTGATTTTAATAGTGACATTTACGGGAATATCAATAATGATGTTTAATATCTTTTACGGCAGGAAGTCTAATCAGATGAATCAAACGCTTCTGATTTATGCCGAAAAGGAAAAATATAAAATTGTTCTTTAAGGAGTATAAAAATGAAACCTTCACAGTTGATAAAGAAAATTGAAAATAATGAAACTGACGGTTTGCTGAAAAAAGTATATGTAAGCGATTCGGCAGTTGAGGCTCAAAAGCCACGATACATAAAAACAATTCAAAAATTTATTGAACTTTTCGGCGATGACAGGGACGTTATGGTATTAAGCGCACCGGGAAGAACGGAAATATGCGGAAATCATACCGACCATAATAACGGCAAAGTTCTTGCAGCGTCAATTAACCTTGATGCCATAGCTGTTGTGGCAAAAAGCGATAACAATACAGTTAACGAACAATCTCAAGGTCATTTAATGAATACGCTTGATATTACGGATTTGGCAGTAGATTCATCAAAGTACGGTCATTCTTTATCAATGATTAAGGGCGTTTTGGCAAAACTTAAAGAACTCGGATACAAAATCGGCGGATTTGACGCCTGCACAACAAGCGACGTTATGGGCGGTTCGGGATTATCCTCATCCGCTGCCTTTGAAGTGCTTATAGGAACGATTATTTCACATCTTTTTAACGATGGAAAAATAGATGCTGTTACAATCGCCAAGGCGGCGCAATACAGCGAAAATGTATATTTCGGCAAGCCGTCGGGACTTCTTGACCAAATGGCTTCATCAGTCGGAACTTTCGTTACTATTGATTTTGAAAGTACCGAAAATCCTGTAATAGAAAAGATTGATTTCGATTTTTCAAATTCCGGCTACAGCCTTTGCATAGTTGACACGCATGGCGACCACAGTGATTTAACAGATGATTATGCCGCTGTAAGAAGCGAGATGGAGGACGTTGCAAATGCAATGGGCAAAAAAGTTCTTCGTGAGATAGAATTTTCAGATTTTCTCAATGCGATACCTGAGCTTTCAAAAAAAGTGAATGACAGGGCAATACTTCGTGCGATGCATTTTTATAACGAGAATATTCGTGTTGAAAACGCTGTAAAGTGTTTAAGAGAAAATGATTTTGAAAGTTTTAAAGAGATAATAACTCAGTCGGGACTTTCTTCATATCTTTATAATCAAAATGTATATACTACTAAAAATCCGACAGAGCAAAAATTATCTCTTGCGCTTTGTCTCAGCCAGGAGCTTTTGCAGGGCAAGGGTGCTTGGAGAGTTCACGGCGGCGGATTTGCGGGCACTATTCAGGCGTTTGTGCCTAACGATATGCTCGATAAATATAAATCCACTATGGATGAGGTGTTCGGCGACGGTTCATGTTATGTTTTAATTATTCGTCCTGTCGGCGGAACAAAAGTTATGTAAATTATTTACAAGGAAGAGGGAATAAAAGTGAAGTACATATTTATAGCAAATCCTATTGCCGGCAATGACGATAAGCAAAAGATTTTTTCAAGAATTAAATCTACATTCAGGCATCTTGATGATGAAATGATTATTGAGGAAACCAAAGGAAAAGGCGACGCAAAAATTATTGCCCGTGATTATGCGCAAAAATATGGTTCGGATTGCGTTATTGTTTCGTGCGGCGGTGACGGAACTGTACATGAAATTGCAAACGGACTTGTTTATACAAAAACTCCGATGATGATTTTACCGCTCGGAACAGGCAATGATTTTGCAAAAAAAATATATAAAACAAAATCTATAAATGTTGAAAATGTTATTAAATCATTTGGGCTTTACAGCGGAAAAATCAAGTACGACGTTAAGCCTATTGACCTTATTGATTATAACGGCGAAAAATGTATTAATGTAATGAGCTACGGCGTTGACACTAAGGTTGAAACTATCGGTCGTAAAATTGCCGCCAAGGTGCCGTTTTTAGGGCAGCAGGCATATAATGTGGCTATTGTTTCCACATTGTGTCAGTCGCTTAAATATAAAATTAACGTAGATATTGAGTGTGTTGATAAAAACGGCGAGCCGTATAAAATGCAGAAAACACCGTTGGATTATTCGCTTTTGGCAATATGTAATGCAAGTTATTACGGCGGTGGCTTTTGTCCCGCACCGAATTCAAAACTTGATGACGGTTTGCTTGATTATGCGCTTTGCGATGCTGTCAATGTGTTGCAGGCTCTGCCTATTATTCCGAAGTACAGCGCCGGTAAGGTTGATGAAATAAAGCACGCAAGCACCGGATATATGACAAGCGGCAGAATATGGTCTGTTGATGATACTCCGCTTCTCGGCAACTGCGACGGCGAGAATTTTGATTATACCGAGGTTAATTTCAAGGTTGAGCAAAAGGTGCTTAATCTCTGTTATATAAAGGACTGAAAAATATGAAGAAAGCTATAAAAATAATCTTATCGGTTATTCTTTGCATAATTCTTTTGGCAGGTATTTGCGTCGGCGGATTTTTCCTGCTTTACACACCGAGCCTTACTGCCGATTTCAGCCAAAAAACAGGCGAAGTGACGAACGGCGCTTCAGGTTATCTTTACGGTCTTGCCGAAAGCGGTGTACCGTCATCCAATATGACCGAAAGTGTTGATATTTCCACAGTTTCGCAAAAGGTTGTCGATGGACTTCAGCATCCTATCGGCGATATTGACAATGTATATTCACAGCTTGATAATACAGATTACGATATTGTTTATTTGCAGGATGCGTATTCAACATGGTATTACGAACAAAGTAATATTGAGGAAATGCGTGCAAATGATGAATACGACTGGCAGGAATTTATTACAGAAGATTATTTCCCGAAGGTTAAAGAGGCTGTAACATATTTGTCTTCAACTTCATACAGCGATAAAGTAGTTTATTGTCTTTATAATGAATGTGACAACGGCGTCTGGTTCGGCGAAACACAGACTGCCGATAATGATTACGGTGTAAGCGGCGTATATAACGAACAGGGCGCTCAGAACTTCTTTGAAGCGTGGAAAATGACTTATGACTACGTTAGGTCAATAAATCCCGACGCTTTAATCGGCGGCCCCGGATTTTGTGATTACAACAGCGATGAAATAAGCGCATTTTTGACTTATTGTGCTGAAAATGACTGCGTTCCCGATGTTATGATTTATCACGAGCTCAGCGACGATTCTATTCGTTTTTGGCAGCAGCACGTAAGTGATTACAGGCAAATTGAGCAGGAACTTGGTATAGAAGAGCTGCCGATTGTTGTAACCGAATACGGCAGAATGTGCGATAACGGTCTGCCGGGCAAAATGCTTCAGTACATAACACAGATAGAATATACCAAAGTCTATGGCGACAATGCTTACTGGCGTCTTGCCGATAATCTTTGCGACGTTGCCGCCGACGATAATTCGCCTAATTCCAACTGGTGGCTGTATCGCTGGTATACGGATATGGAAGGTCAGACGGTTTATTCAAAATATAACGATTTGTTCAACTCAAATTTTGAAAACGCTTTTATTAAACGAAAGGCTGAATATACATCCTGGGGATTTATGGGAGTAGTTTCCATTACCGATGATGAGGACGAAATTGACGTTATCTGCGGCGGTCGTGACGGTTTTGCAACGGTTAAACTGAAAAATCTTGACGAAACGAATTTTAAAAATACGACTGTTAAGATAACGGTTGAAGAGGTAGTTTACAAAGGAATTTCAGGCGTTGTAAATTCACCGAGAGTTGTCAGCGAATATTATGAAACCGTTGGCTCAAAACTTAATATTTCTCTTGATAATATGAGCGAGGAAAACGCTTATAAAATTACTGTAGTCCCTGTTGAAAGCAAGGGCGAGGATTACGAAAACGAAACGTATATTGAGCGTTATGAGTTTGAAAACGGTACGCTTCTCGGAAACGCATATACATACGACAGCGCTTATGCCACAACAGGTGAAGAATCCGGTATGATAGGCGGAATGGAAAATGAGGGCGACGGAGTAGAAATTACCTTTACCGTTCCTGAGGATAAAACGTATACGTTTGATATTATTTACGGCAATTCAAACGACGGCGAATATGACGAGGACGGCAAGCAAAATCCCAACGACAGGGTAGACAGTGTTTCAATAATGACGCTTGACGGCGAAGAATGCGAAATCAGCTTTGCAAATACTATTAAAAGCGAATATACCGATTGCCTTTCAATGAGTATGGAGTTGACGGCAGGGGAGCATACGTTGTCATTTAAACATTCAAGCGGAACTATAGTTCTTGATTCTCTTCTCGTAAGTGAAGAGACACAGAGTGAAATTGCCGTTCTTAAAGACAGTGACAGAACTGATGACGAAACGCAGTCATACCTTATTGTAGCTCCGAGTGACGGATATTATGACGTCAGCTTTTCAAACGATAATATTTCAACAGCATATATTAACGATAATGAAATTGATTTAAGTCAGGGCAATACCGTGTATTTCTGTAGGGGACTTAATTATCTTGACGTTAAATCTGCGACAGAACTTGAGGACTTTGATGTTACCGACAGTGAAAATGCAGCGTGGACAGCCGAGCTTGACGCAAATTCGGCAAAGCTTTCAGACGGCGCTGTAATATCAACAAACAGTACGCTTAATGTTGATTATATTGACGGTATATCGTGTAATTCAGGTACGGCGCAGTTCACTGTAACCGCACCGCAGGACGGAACGTATGCTGTAACATTCCTTTATTCAAATAATGACGAGGGCGGAAAGCACGCCTATAATGTTGATTTGATAGAGAGATATGTTACAATAAGCGCAAACGGCGTTTCGCAGGATGTATATTGTCGTAATACGTACAGCTGGGATACTTATAAAACGGTTACCGCATATATTCAGCTAAATGAAGGCGATAATACGATTACTCTTACAAACAGCGGAAATACTAAGTTTGATAATCAGGATACATACGCCCCTTATATATCAAATATTTCGGTATGCTCACTGCAGGGTTAAATGAACTTTCAAAACCGCTGTCTAAATAAAATTTAAGGAGAATAAAAGTGAAAAAAGCAACAATCAAATTTTTATCTGTACTTTTGGTTTTGATAATGTGTTTCACATCTGTTCCGCTTTATGCTTTTGCGAGCGACAATGTAAAGATTACATTGACAGCCGAGGATTTGAAAGATGACGCTGCTGCGGTTATTGAGACGGCTCTTAAAGAGGCAAAGAAAAACGCTACCGACAGCAAGATATATAAAATTTATGTTCCTTCAGGAAAATACTATTTAAAAAGCGGGCTTCATATTTACAGCAATACATATTTGTATTTACAGGATGATACCGAGCTTGTAAAGGATTTTACCGACGGTACGATGCTCAAGTGTGGCGTTAAGAGCGAAACAAATTACGGCTATAACGGCTATAAAAATATAAAAGTCAGCGGCGGTATTTGGAATAATAATTATTGTTTTGAAAGCTGCTGTATGAGATTTGCTCATTGCAATAATCTTAAAATAACAAATTTGACAATAAAAAACATTTATGATTCTCATCATTTGGAAATTGCCGCAGCTAATAATGTTAAAATATCAAACTGTACATTTAAAAATTATAAGCGTAAAAACAATACAAGCGGTGAAGCAATTCAGATAGATATTCTTCACAGCGAGGCGCATTTTCCGTCATATGGTGAATATGACGATACGCCTTGTAAAAACATAACGGTTGACAGCTGTAATTTTATCAGCGTATTTTCCGGAGTCGGTACAAGAAGCGGTGTTATCGGCAGTTATTTTACAAATATAAAAATCACAAATAATTATTTTGAAAAAATATCTGACAAGGCGATTGCCTGCTTTAATTATAAAGACAGTCTTATAAGCGGTAATGTTATTAAAGAAGCGACCGTCGGTATATTCTTTGAGTATTATCCGGCTAAAAATCTGACAAGTAAGCTTTATATGCCAAACGATACCTCAAAAGATGTAAAAATAAAAACAAACTGTAATACTGTTATTTCAAATAATGAGATAACAGTTAAAAAGAAAAGCGATTACAGCACAAGTACAGGTATGAATATTGTCGGTGGTGTTTTGGATAAGAAAACCGCAAAAAGCAGCGGACTTAAAGCCGGCAATTACGTTGTTTCCAATATAACTGTTAAAAACAACACAATAAAAACAAAATCAGCCTCATCAAGAGGAATGATTATGACGTATGTTAAAAACAGTAAAATAAGCGGAAATACCATAACCGCATCGGTTAAATCAAACAGTAAAATCAGCGCAATTTCAATGACAAGCTGTACTTCAAATATTATTAAAAATAATACTATAACAGGTAAGTTTTATTACGGAATTGCAAATTTCAGCGGTTGTAGCAAAAACGAACTTCGCAAAAATACTATTTCAAAAATAAACGGTTACGGAATATATGCCTCACCTGATGTTAAAGTAAAAATTTATGCGAATAACAAGGTGTCAAAAAGTGCAAAAAATAATATCTATGTCAACAAAAAGTCGTATAAATTATACAGCGACAGCACAAAAATCAAATCGCTGAAGGTTACGTCCGGCAAAAATATAAAAATCACTTGGAATAAGGTTGACACTGCGAGCGGATATACGATTTTGCGTTCAACAAGCAAGAACGGCAGTTATACCATAATCGCTTCCGTAAGCGGTAAAAAGACGACTTCTTACGTTGATAAAACAGCAGAAAGCAAAGTTAAATATTATTATATTGTTGCTCCGTATAAAACGAAAAGCACCGCAACCTTTATCGGAAAATTATCAAGCAGTAAAAGTATAAAAAAATAATTTAGTATCAAAAAAACAACTCATTCATAGAATGTTATTGAAGTTTACTTTGATATTCAGCGTGTAAAAAAGTTCAAACTATAGATTTCTACACGCCGGAGGATGTTGAGAAAGTAGTCAGAATTAAGCATTTTGGGAGGATTGCTGTACATTTGTACCGCTTCCGAGCAAAAGGCTTAAAACGCTCAAAAGCGGATGGGCTCAATGCCCTGACGCTTTTAGAATAGTCATTTTTACAAGATAATCTTAATATTATCAAAACGTAAAATCAAGAAAGATGTCTGCATTTCTTATCGCTTGAGCGTGTTTATGGCTGCTTTATCGACATACTACTGTGTTATTGAAGTTTACTTCAATACTATGTGAAGGAGTTTTGTTATGCCTGAAAATCCAATTCTTGATACAGGTGAAAGACGCATAAATGAGGCTGTATGTATTGATACAAAACGAATTTTTGACAGCTGTGTCAGCAAGGACTGCCTTGAAGATTTAAGAGTTACATTTTTCTCAAGAAGTCAAAGGCTGATTGACGAGGCGGTCACTGTAAAAACACGTGACTGCACTATTGAAGAGGTCAGCATTGACGTAGAGGAGGTTCCGTTTAATCACGGCTTCTACAGCGTTGATATTACCTTTTATTTCAAGCTGAGCTTTGATACTTATGCAGCGCCTTGCACTACACCGCAGATTGCCGTAGGCTTTGCTCAGTTTAATAAAAAATGTATTCTTTACGGCAGCGACGGCAATGTCAAGGTGTTCGTTTCAAATCCGAACAGCGAAAATTTAGATTGCCCTGTTGCACCGCAGTATACAAATCCAGTCGCTAAGGTTCAGGCTGTTGACCCGGTAGTGCTTTCAACCGATATTTGCGATAGCTGTGACTGCAATATTTTTATTTCTTCATCATTTCCGCAGTCAATTCTCAATTCTATTGAGGACACAATGCCGTCGAGTACATCGACAAAAGCTATTCTCGTTACTCTCGGTCTGTTTTCAATAGTGCAAATGGAGCGTGACGCTCAAATTCTTATTCCGGCATACGATTATTGTATTCCTGACAGAGAGTGCAACTGCAATACTTCAAATCCGTGCGAAACATTCCAGTCGATTGATTTTCCTATTGATGAGTTCTTCCCTGTTGAAAGAAGCGAAAACTGTGGCTGTTCAAGCTGTGATTCGCCGGTATGCTCAAACAATGATGATTAAAACATTAAACTGATTTAATACCACCCTATAGTATAAATGGGCTGTCTCAAAATTATAGTGAGACAGCCCTATTCAGTCGTTAAAAAAGTCCGAGCCTTTATTTGAAAACAGTTTTTTCTACAGACTGATATAATATATATTTTAATTTTCTCTCTTTTTTTGACCTTCATAAATAGAT
>JAJBVC010000184.1 GCA_020860025.1 Clostridiales bacterium
CAAATAATATATGTAAAGCGAGGTTCAGTAAATGGAAAAATTGATAATTATCTTAATTTGTCTGCCGTTTTTAAGCGCATTGCTTTTAAGCTTATTTAAAAACAATACCGTCAGGCAAATTATCACCTATGTAAGCAGTATTGCTATAATCGGCTGTGCCGTTACGTTTGCCGTAATGTATTTTACGAGTGGCAAAACGCAGTTCTATTTCTTTTCAAAAACAGAAATTGTAGATTACTGTATGATAGGAATTGAGATTTTTCTGATGTGCCTTGTCACGGCATTAAGTATAAAGCACAAACAATATCACGCAGCGCTACTTTCGATAGTTCAGACCGTAGCAATTGTAGTTTATGAACTCGGCGGTTATGCTCCCGATTTGGAAATACATAAGGTTTACGTTGACCAGCTTACGGTAATTATGGTTCTTATAATCGCTGTTGTCGGAACGCTCATTACAGTTTATGCCTGCGGTTATATGAAAGATTATCATAATCATCACACGGAATTCAAAGACAGACGAAGATTCTTTTTCTCTATGCTGTATATATTCCTTGGGGCGATGTTCGGTCTTGTAATGTCAAACGGCCTTATATGGATGTACTTCTTCTGGGAGATTACAAGCGTTATATCATTCCTTTTAATCAGCTATACAAGAACTCCCGAAGCTATCCACAACTCATTCAGAGCATTGTGGATGAACCTTTTGGGCGGATGCGCATTTGCTGCCGGAATTATAATTTTCGGAATGGAATTTTACGTTACGGACATACAAAGCCTCATTTTATACGACGGTCAAACAATTGTTGCACCTGTTATTCTTCTTTCATTTGCGGCTCTTACAAAAAGCGCTCAGCTTCCCTTTTCAAAATGGCTGCTCGGTGCAATGGTTGCCCCAACGCCATCATCGGCACTGCTTCACAGTGCAACAATGGTAAAAGCAGGCGTTTACCTGCTGCTTAGGCTTTCACCCGTTCTCAATTCAACAATGGCAGGAACAATGGTAAGCCTTGTCGGCGGATTTACATTCCTTGTTATGTCTATGCTTGCAATTACAGTAAGCGACGGCAAAAAGGTTCTCGCCTACTCTACCATCTCGAATTTGGGACTTATTACAGCGTGCGCCGGTGTAGGTGTTATTGAAACTGTATGGGCTGGAGTATTCCTGTTAATCTTCCACGCTGTATCAAAATCTCTTCTCTTCCAAACTGTTGGTGCTATAGAAAACACTACCGGCTCAAGAGATATTGAAACTATGCACGGTCTTGTTCGCCGTTATCCTTACCTTGCCTGGACTCTTGTAATCGGTATTGCAGGTATGTTCCTTGCACCGTTTGGTATGCTTATTTCAAAATGGGCGGCTCTTAAGGCGTTTGTTGACAGCGGTTCGATTGTTCTTATAATTCTCATCTGTTTCGGCAGTGCAACAACGCTGTTTTACTGGACTAAATGGATTGCCACAGTCCTCGCTTCAAAAACTAACGACCACAGGTTTGAAAATAAAACCTCAGCAAATCAGTGGGTATCAATTATGATTCACGCAGGTCTTATGATTCTCCTTTGCTTTATGTTCCCGCTTATTTCAAGCAAGGTTATTATTCCTTATATTCAAAGCGTATTCAATAATGCATCACAAGTTATTTCAAACGATAATATCATCATTATGATTATTATGCTTGTCGGCTTCTTCCTTATTCCCGGAATTACATGGATTGGAGCAAAAAAGCCAATTACAGAAAAGCTGACAGATATATAAGCGGCGTTAATGCGGGCGACCAAATGAATTACATTGACGCTATGGGCGAAAAGAGAAGATTTTTCCTTGCAAACTGGTATTTAGAGGACATCTTCGGTGAAAAGAAACTTTGGAAACCGTCTGTTGCGGCGTCTATCGTATTTATCGTTGCAATGATGATACTTGCTATAGGAGGTGGAATCTGATGAGTGAAACAGTAAAAATTATTATAAGTATTTGCGTTTATGTTGTCTTTGCTCCGTTTGCAGGCGGACTGCTTGCAGGTATTGACAGAAAGGTAACCGCAAAAATGCAGGGCAGACAGGGCCCGCCCGTTCTTCAGCCGTTTTATGACGTTGTAAAGTTGATGAACAAGGAAACAGTCGTTATTAACCACGTTCAGATTCTTTACCTTGTTACATTCCTTGTTTTCATAATATTTACAGGTGCTTTGTTCTTTGGCGGATTTGACCTTTTGCTTGTATTCTTTTCGCTGACAACGGCTAACCTGTTTCTTATCCTTGCGGCTACAAGCGGTCACTCGCCTTACGCAACAATGGGTGCAAGCCGTGAAATGATACAAATGCTCGCTTATGAGCCTATGGTGCTTTTCACAGCGGTTGGATTTTACCTTACAACAGGAACGTTTAAAGTCAGAGAAATTATAGATTACGAGGGAACTCTTCCTGTATTTCTTCTTCCCGGTGTATTTGTAGGATTTGTTTTCATTTTGACAATCAAGCTCAGAAAGCATCCGTTTGATTTGGCAACAAGCCATCATGCGCATCAGGAAATGGTTAAAGGTATTACTACAGAATTTTCAGGTAAAATGTTCGCTATAATGGAAATTTCACACTGGTATGAAAATATCTTTTTACTCGGCGTTATCGCACTGTTCTTCCTTAACAGCGAATGGTGGAGTCCTCTTGTAGCTGTCGCAGCTATTATAATCACATATTTTGTTGAGATTTTGGTAGACAATACTAACGCTCGTGTTAAATGGCAAAGAATGCTTTCAAACTCATGGTTAGTAACAATAATCATCGGAGCAACAAACATATTCATTCTTGAAATTTTAAGGAAAGGGGTATTAAATTGGCTGATATAACAAAATCACCTTGGATTATGCATTATGACGGCTCAAGCTGCAACGGATGCGATATTGAAGTTTTGGCTTGCCTTACCCCTGTATACGACGTTGAACGTTTCGGCGTTATAAACACAGGTAATCCGAAGCACGCCGACATTCTTTTGATAACAGGCTCCGTAAACGAGCAAAACAAAAGCGTTGTAAAGCAGATATACGAACAAATGACGGAACCAAAGGTTGTATGTGCTATAGGAATTTGCGCCTGCAACGGCGGTGTTTTTAAGGATTGCTACAATATTTTGGGAGGCGTTGACAAGGTTATTCCTGTTGACATTTACGTTCCCGGCTGCGCCGCAAGACCCGAAGCTATCATTGACGGCGTTGTAAAATCTCTTGCACTGCTTAAAGAAAAAAGTGCAAAACTCAAGGAGGGCAAAAACAAGTGAGAGAAGAATATACTTTAGAAACTGTTGACATCCCTACCCTTTACAATACTATGCTATCAAAGCAAAGAGAGGGATACCGCCTTGTTCAAATTTGTGCAACAGCGTTTGAGGGATATAATGAAATAATATATTCGGTTGCGCTCGGATACAAATTTGAAAATTATAAAATTATCGTTCCTATTGACACTGAAATAAGTACGCTTTGCGACTTTTACCCGTCTGCAATGCTTTATGAAAATGAAATTAAAGAGTTATTCGGAGTTAAGGTATCGTCAATTAACCCCGATTATAACAACAAACTTTACCGAATTGCTAAGGAAACTCCTTTTAAAAAGGAAATGAAAGATTCGATTAAGGTTGTCAAAAAAGAGGAGGTGCAGGAATGAGTACACGTTCTGTTGTTCCTTTCGGCCCGCAGCATCCCGTTCTGCCTGAACCGATACACCTTGATTTGGTGCTTGAGGATGAAAAGGTCGTAGAGGCAATTCCGTCAATCGGTTTTGTTCACAGAGGTCTTGAACAACTTGCCGAAAAAAGAGATTTTAACGATTATCAATACGTAATTGAAAGAATTTGCGGTATATGCTCTTTCAAACACGGTATGGCATACTGCGAATCTATTGAAAGAATATTTGATGTTCAAATACCTCAAAGAGCGCAGTTTCTGCGTACAATTTGGGGTGAAATGAGCCGTATTCACTCACATCTTCTTTGGCTCGGTCTGCTTGCGGACGCATTCGGATTTGACGCTTTGTTTATGCAGTGCTGGAGAATGAGAGAAAAAGTTCTTGATATGTTTGAAGCCTCAACAGGCGGTCGTGTCATTTTTTCGGTTAATAAAATCGGCGGCGTATTAAGAGATATGGATTCATCAATGCTCAAAAGCTTTGTTGACATATTTGACAAAATGGAAAAGGATTTAAAAAGCCTTACAAAAACATTTTTGAAAGACTACACTGTTGAAACAAGACTCAAGGGCGTAGGTATACTCACAAAAGAGGACGCTGTAAGACTCGGAGCTGTAGGCCCTATGGCAAGAGCTTCAGGTATTGATCTTGATACACGTATGACAGGCTATGAGGCGTACGATAAAATTGATTTTGAAATCATAACATCAAACGAATGTGACGGCTATGCAAGATGCGCAGTACGTATAGGCGAGCTGTTCCAATCAATCAACATTATTAAACAGCTTGTAGATAAAATACCCGAAGGAGAGATTGCTACTGTTGTAAAAGGCAATCCGAACGGCGAGGCTTTTGCAAGAGTTGAACAGCCGAGAGGCGAAGCAATTTATTACGCTAAGGCAAACGGTACAAAGTACCTTGAGCGATTGAGAGTACGTACTCCCACATTTACAAATATTGAGTCGCTTATTCACATATTACCCGGCTCGGAGCTTGCCGACGTACCGCTTCAAATTCTGACAATTGACCCGTGCATAAGCTGTACAGAAAGATAAGGAGGCAAAATTATGGCACTTATGGAATTTACAAAAACAGCGTTAAAAAACCTGTTTTCAAAACCTGCAACCTCCAATTATCCTTTTGAAGAAAGAAAGTATCCCGAAAACAGCAGAGGTCATATTGAAATAAATATCGACGACTGCATTATGTGCGGTCTTTGTTCACGCAAATGTATGTCCGGCGCAATAACAGTTGACAGAACAAATAAAACATGGTCTATTGAACGTATGGGCTGTGTTCAGTGCGGTGCTTGTGTAAACGCCTGCCCGAAAAAATGCCTTTCAATGGCTACGGGATATACTCAGCCTGCTACCGAAAAAACTGTTGACTCCTACAGTCAGCCGATTCCCGAAACAAAACCGGGTAAAATAGTCAACGATATGAGCAAATGTATTCTTTGCGGACTTTGTGCAAGAAAATGTCCTCAGGAATGTATTACTGTTGACAGAACAGGTGAAAAAACATGGTCTATTGACCGTGATAAATGCGTTCAGTGCGGTGCGTGCATAGAAGCCTGCGTTAGATTTAAAGCCCTAAGCACTGCCGACGACGACGGCGAAAAGGGCGTTGTTACATTACACAAGGAGTAATCCTGATGACTCGTAAATTAACCTTCAGCGGTATTGTTCAGGGCATTGGATTTCGCCCAACGGCAAGACGGCTTGCGACAAGCCTTGGTATTAAAGGTCAGGTTAAAAACACAGGTGGCAGCGTTGAACTGCTAATCACTTCAAACGAAAAGGCGCTGGGCATTTTTGTCGAGCGCCTTATTTCCCTATTTGAAATAAAAAACTATACAAATGAAATTGTTGACGAAGCGGAATTTGACTCCTTTGAAATTGTCAGTTCCGAAAACGACAGCAAAACGCCTTTCATAACTCCCGATCTTGCTACGTGCAAAGAATGTGAGGCGGAACTCAAAGACAAAAATAACCGCAGATATAACCATGCGTTTATAAGCTGTGTGAACTGCGGACCGAGATATACTGTTATAAACACGCTTCCCTATGACAGGGAAAATATTACTATGGAAAAATTTCCGCTTTGCAATGACTGTCAAAGCGAGTATAGGGCTATATACGGCAGGCGTTCCCATGCGCAGACAATCGCCTGCAACACCTGCGGGCCTAAAACAAATATTACGATTGAACAGGCGGTAAAAATTCTTAAAGACGGAAACGTTCTTGCCGTTAAGGATATCGGAGGGTACCATTTAGCCTGCGACGTTAAATCAAATCAAGCGGTAAATAAAATACGAAATATAAAGGGCAGATATAAAAAGCCGTTTGCAGTTATGTTTTGCGATATTGAGGAAATTGAAGAATACTGCACAGTAAACGACAAAGAGCGTGAACTTCTTCAATCTTCCGCCAGACCGATAGTCCTTTTGGAAAAGAAAAAAGATTTTGATAAAGAAGTTTGCGGTGACAGCGATTATATTGGCGCATTTCTCCCCTGCAATCCGATTCAGATAATGCTACTTGAAAAATGCTCTCCGCTCGTTATGACAAGCGCAAATATTACATCTCAGCCGATAATTACGGATGATGAGGAAATTAAAAAGCTTGGGGTAGATATTTTATCTCACGACCGTGAAATACTGACTCCTCTTGACGACAGCGTACTTCAGCTTAACGGCGGAAAAATACAGTTTATAAGACGAGCAAGAGGTTACGTTCCGCTTGCAATACCAATCGCCAAAAAAGCAAAATGCGACACTCTTTGTATGGGCGGCGACTTAAAATCTGTTTTTGCTTTTCACCGTGACGGCTACGTTTTTTTAAGCCAGTATTTCGGCGATTTGGAAGATGCGGACGTATTTGAGGCATATAAAAATAACATAAAACGCTTTTCGGATTTGCACGGATTTAAAGCCGAAAAAATTGTCGGCGACCTTCATCCGAATTACTACTCGTCAAATTTATTTAAGCTCAATCACAAAATACAACACCATAAAGCGCATATAGCGTCTGTCATTGCAGAACATCGGTTAAGTTCCACTGTTCTCGGCTTTGCATATGACGGAACAGGCTACGGCGACGACGCAGCAATATGGGGCAGTGAGACTTTTCTTTTTGACGGAAAAGAATTTACAAGAGTAAATCATCTTGATTACACTAAATTTCTTGCGTCTGATGAAATATCCAAAAATGCCGACCTTGCTCTTGCGTGCTACACTCGCTCAAACGAGCTTATAAACAAAGCGATTGACACTGACGTTAATACTGTAATGAGTTCAAGTATGGGCAGACTTTTTGACGCAGTTAGCGCTTTGCTTGACATATGCCATTACAACACATACGAGGGCGAATGTGCTTGTAAACTTGAAAGTATTGCAAAAAAATCAAAAAAGCCTTATATTTTAGATATAACAAATAATCCTGTCGATATATTAAATCAAATTAAAGAAGCCTTAAATAAAGCCGCTAAAGAGGATTTGGCGCTCGGTTTTCATTATTTAATTTGTGATATTATCTGCAATACAGCGGCTAAAGCAAATAAAAAATACGGCGTAAATCAAATTGCACTCAGCGGCGGTGTTTTTAATAACAGAATATTGACATCTCTTACTATTGATAAACTTGAAAAAAACGGATTTAAAGTATATATGAACGAACTTGTACCGTGCGGCGACGGCGGCATTGCACTCGGTCAGGCGTTCATTGCAAGTTTGGAGGAATAAAAATGTGCGTTGCGGCACCCGGCAAGGTAGTTGAAATAAACGGCGACACTGCTGTTATTGATTATAACGGCAACAAAGTAAACGCCAACAAGGGAATCGTTGATATTAAAATCGGCGACTACGCTCTCGTCCACGCAGGACTTATTATTCAGGTTTTGCCTGAAGATGAAGCAAAATATATGATTGAAATTTTTAACGAGCTTGAGGAATTATCTTGATGGATATTGAGAGAATTATAACTTATTTAAAGGAATATGACGGTGTACCGCTTACTTTTATGGAGGTCTGCGGTACTCATACAGCCGCAATAAGTGAAAACGGTATTCCATCTCTTTTAAGTGATAAAATCCATTTGGTAAGCGGGCCGGGCTGTCCCGTATGCGTTACTGTTGCAAGCTATATTGACAGGTTATGCGCTCTTTCGGCAGAGCCGAACACTTGCATTGTCACTTTCGGCGATATGATAAGAGTGCCCGGTTCATCCGACGCACTCAGTGATATGAAATCAAAGGGAGGAAAAATCAACATGGTTTACTCCCCTTTCGAGATTATAAATCTTGCCGAAAACGACACTGATACAACTTTTATTTTTGCAGCCGTCGGATTTGAAACCACAACTCCCATATACGCTCTTCTTATGGAGCAGATAATCAGTAAGAACATTAAAAATATAAAATTTTTAACATCGCTTAAAACTATGCCTGCAGCTATTGATTATCTTTGCGCTTCAAACAGTAAAATCGACGGTTTCATTGCGCCGGGTCACGTTGCCGTTATTACCGGTGCGAACGCTTTTTTACCGCTTGCAAAAAAATATAATTTGCCTTTCGTTGTCAGCGGATTTAAGGGCGAGGAGCTTTTAGCTACAATTTACAGTCTTGTGAAATTGAGCGGTCAGGGCGAGGTTTTAAACCTATACAAATCAGCCGTGACGACTGACGGCAATAAAAAGGCGCAGGAAATTGTTAAAAAATATTTTGAGCCGTATGACGCTTACTGGCGTGGTATGGGAAAAATTAACGGCTCGGGTCTGATTCTTAAATCACAGTATGCCAAATACGACGCAGGAAGCGAAAACTTGAATGAGGACAGCAAAAAGAACACAGCGTGTCGCTGCGGTGAGGTTATAACAGGGACTGCTTTACCAAGTCAGTGTCCGCTGTTTTGCAAAATATGCACACCTGAAAATCCGCAGGGCGCCTGTATGGTATCAAACGAAGGAGCGTGTTTTCACGCCTTTACCAATCGAAACTGATAAGAGGTATAAAAATGAAAATTACACTTGCTCACGGCAGCGGAGGTCAATCGACAAGCGAGCTTATAAATTCCGTTTTTGCAAAGCATTTTTCCAATCCGATACTAAATATGATGGAGGACAGCGCAGTCGTTGACGGTTCGTCACGTATTGCAATTACGACCGATTCCTTCGTAATCACGCCTGTTATTTTCAAGGGCGGTGACATCGGCAGGCTTTCTGTCTCGGGAACGGTAAACGATTTACTTATGCGAGGCGCAGTTCCGAAATACATAACAAGCGCATTTATTATTGAAGAGGGTGCTGATACCGAAACTCTTGATTACATTGCAAAGTCAATGGCTGACACGGCAAAGGAAGCCGGCGTAACAATTGTCTGCGGCGATACAAAGGTCGTTGACGGCAACGGCGGTATTTACATTAACACAACAGGAGTAGGATTTGTTAAAGAGAGTACGGATATTCTTTCAACAAACCTGCGTGAGGGCGATGCGGTTGTGGCAAGCGGTAATATGGGCGACCACCACGCAACAATTCTTTCAGCGAGAATGAATATAGAAAATAATATTAAATCAGACAATGCTCCTTTGGTTGAAATGGTAAGGAAAATGCTTAAATCAGGCATTGAACTTCACTGTATGCGTGACGTTACAAGGGGCGGACTCGGCACCGTACTGTGCGAACTTGCAAAGGCGTCAGGCGTTGCGATAGAGATTGAAGAAAATAAAATTCCCGTTGACGAGGAAGTAAAATCATTTGCTAAAATACTGGGACTTGACATTCTGCATATGGGTAACGAGGGCAAGCTTGTTGCAATAATGCCAATGGCGCAGGCTGAAGAAGCGGTAAAAATTATGCGTTCAAGCAAATACGGTGAAAATACGCAGATTATCGGTGAGGTTAAAAAAGGAAACGGTGTAACCTTAATAACGCCTCTCGGCGGAAAACGTCAGGTTCACGTTCTCTTCGGAGAAGGACTTCCGAGAATATGCTGATAAATAATATTTTCCAAAATGCAGGGTGCAATTATTAAATGCACTCTGCTTTTTATATTTTGCGACAATATCTGTTTAAATCGTTTATAGACAAAAAAGACGCAAAATGTACTATACAACAGGAATAACATCGAAAAAGTCAAGATACAAGTCCTTGTGGTCATTATGAATAGAGTGTAAATTCTAATTGCATATATTCCATAATTATTGAAAAAAGGCACAATATATGGTATAATATAGCCACAGTAGACAGATGAAAGCATATGTGTACTGAAGAAACATATATATATGTAATGAAAGGACGGAGGTGATTGCAATGGGTGAACTTGCTACTACCACAATGTATGTTCTGTGGGCGGCGGCGATTGTTTTATTCGGCGTACTTGAAGCCGTAACCGCTCAGCTCGTATCAATATGGTTTATGATAGGTTCAATCGGAGCGTTTATAGCAGCCCTTTGCGGCGGCACATTCAAAACACAGATGATAGTATTTTTGGCAATAACGGTTTTGGCTCTTGCTGTCACAAGACCGCTTGTAAAAAAATATATCAAACCTAAAATTGAAAGAACTAATGCTGACCGAGTAATTAACCAAACCGGCGTTGTTGTTGAGGAGATTAACAATTTATCCGCAACAGGTCAGGTAAAGGTTGACGGCAAACTATGGACGGCACGTTCTGACAATAACAGTATAATTCCCTGTGACAGTTTAGTTACAATAAAAGAAATTCAGGGGGTTAAACTGATAGTAACGACAAATAATAATTAGAAAAAAAGGAGAAATTTTATGGCATTCGTTATTATTGCACTAATTATCATTGCACTTGTAGCACTTGTACTTGCAAACATCAGGGTAGTACCGCAGTCAAAGGCTTATGTAATTGAAAGGCTCGGCACTTACTTTGCAACATGGCAGACAGGTCTGCACGTAAAAATTCCGTTTATCGACAGAGTTGCGAAAATCGTATCCTTAAAAGAGCAGGTTGTTGATTTCAAGCCGCAGCCTGTTATTACAAAGGACAACGTAACAATGCAGATTGACACGGTAGTATTTTACCAAATTACCGACCCTAAGCTTTATACCTATGGTGTTGAAAGCCCTATTTCAGCTATTGAAAATTTATCGGCAACAACATTGCGTAACATTATCGGTGAACTCGAACTTGACTCAACGCTTACATCACGTGACACTATCAACGCTAAAATCAGAGTAATTCTTGATGAAGCAACCGACCCATGGGGCATTAAGGTAAACAGAGTTGAGCTGAAAAACATTATTCCGCCGAGAGAAATTCAGGACGCTATGGAAAAGCAGATGAAAGCAGAGCGTGAGCGCCGTGAATCAATTCTTCGTGCCGAGGGTGAAAAGCAGTCGAAAATTCTTGTAGCCGAAGGTCATAAGGAATCAAAAATTCTTGAGGCTGAGGCTGATAAGCAGTCGGCAATCCTCCACGCAGAAGCTGTTAAGGAAGCTAAAATACGTGAAGCTGAGGGTGAAGCTAACGCTATTTTAAAGGTTCAGGAGGCTACGGCAAACGCTATCAAGCTTCTTAACGAGGCTGACGCTAATGACGCTGTAATTAAACTTAAGGCTCTTGAAGCATTTGAAAAAGCAGCCGACGGTCAGTCAACAAAGATTATTATTCCGTCGGAAATTCAGGGCCTTGCGGGACTTGCCGAAGGAATTGTTGAAACTGCAAAAAAATAAGCAGTAAGTAAACTGATAAACTAAATCCTCCGATGTACAGAAATTTATAATTTGGCATAGTTTCTGATTGCTCGGAGGATTTTATAAAAGGCTTTGTACGAACATCAACATTTGATAATAGTTCACCTTTTCAAACGGTATAACGGTTAATTCTATGAAAAATAACAGCTTTGAAAATGAAAAACAAAAAAATAAAATAAAAAAGTTAATAAGTATAACTGTTGTTTTTGTCATATTGTACGCAGCGCTTATTTTCGGAATTGCACGCTGTATTTATTTCAGAAATTGTCAGTACCCCGTTGTGATGACCGACGGAATATATGCGTTTTTATTTTCTGCATTGCTGATATTTTTAATTGTTATACATATTAAGATTTTCGTTTCTATGCGTTAAACGAAACGATAAAAACAAATCCAAAAAAGTTTAAGACGCTGAGTTGAAAAGTGGCGAGAGTATGGAAACTCTCGCCACTTTAATTTGTACTGTTAAATTAACAATTCAACTTGATTATAAGCACTTACTCACCGTCAGAAGTACCCTTACGGTATTTTTCCGCCTGCAAATTAAACATATAGGCATAGGTGCCGTTTTGCTCAATCAATTCTGCATGAGAACCGCTTTCTATAATTCTGCCGTTTTCCATAACATAAATCTTATCGGCATTAATGGTGGTTGAAAGCCTGTGCGAAATAAACACAACCGTCTTATCCTTTGCAGCGTCAAGTATTGCTTGATTAAGCTGATACTCAGCAACAGGGTCGAGATTAGCTGACGGCTCGTCAAGAATTACATACGGACAATCTTTATAAAACGCTCTTGCAATGGCGATTTTCTGAGCCTCGCCGCCTGAGGCCATTATACCGTTATCGTCAAATTCACGCAAAAGTTCCGTATCAATTCCATTATCAAGCGGTTTTGAAAATCCGCTGTGCTTTAATGCCTGCATAACACGCTGCTCGTCGGGATTATTATCAAGCGCAACATTTTCCCCGACCGAACAGGCAAAAAGCTGAAAATCCTGGAAAACAGCCGAAAATCTGTCACGGTGCGACTTAACGGTTACATCTTTTATATTCTCTCCGTCAATGAGTATTTCACCTTCGGTTGCGTCATAAAGGCGCAAAAGCAAATTGGTAAGCGTTGTTTTACCTGCACCGTTATAACCGACAAGAGCAATTTTTTCGTAAGGATGAACAGTTAAGTTAATATCGCTTAAAGTAGGCTCATCATTTCCGGGATATGTAAACGAGAGATTTTTAACCTCTATAGTCTTCGGCTCGCCTACAGTTGCAATATTTTCGCCGTCCTTTATCTTGCTGTCGGTATTTAAAAATTCCCTGTACTTTTCAATCATCTTTGCACGTTCCGAAAAAGTACGAACAGCCCAAACTGTAAGGAATGAAAAACTGCTTGCAATAGAGAAAGCGCCGTTAAACGTTGCGACAAAATCACCTGCCGAAAGCGTATGCCTTTCAAGCACGCAATAACCGAGATAAAGCGGAAGTACAAACATAAAGCCTAAAATCTGCACACCCGATTCCTGGAAAAAGTAAGCCGTATCAATTTTTCTTACATATTTTTTCTGATTATCGCAAACTTCCTGCGCCGCCTCATTATACCTTTTGAGCAAAAGAGGCATAATATTGTTCATTCGTATCTCTTTAACGTAATCCTGAAGATAGAAAACTCTTGCAAAATAATCCGCTCTGCGGTGAAGACGGTTATTTTCCTCACGGCGATCCATTTGTAAATTACCGATTTTCTTGCTTAAAGGTGTGAAAACAACAACAAATACTAAAATAATCACAAGGCAAATTGGGTCAATAGTAAAAATTATTGAGCCTATTGTGAAAAGCGAAACAATTTCGCCCACATAGTTTTGAACAAGTCCCAATATATTTTGAATATTGTCAGACGAGGATTCGATTGTAAGAATGAAATTGTTATAAAATTTCGGATTATCATAACATTCCAAATCAAGCTCCTGCGCCTTTTTATAGAGCTTTTCATTGAGTCCCTTATAAGCATTTTCCCTTGCAATATGCCAGTAAAGTTCTCTGAATATACAGTTTGCCACTTCGGTAACGATAAGCACCACGGCAATTACAGCAACGGCTTTAAACACCTTTGATACGGCATCGCCGCTTGAAATTATATCAACAATATATTTTACACCCAAAACAGATATTAACCTTGTCGGAAGCTTTGACACGATTCCCCAGACAATCTCGCCGATTACAAGTCCGGGCGCTACCTTAAAGAGCAAAAAGACAAAATAGAGTACGTTTGAAATCATTGAATGTTCTTGTTTTTTATTCTTCATCGCCGTCACCCTCCTCTTTATAAGCAGACGCCTGAAGAGTAAACATCTCGCTGTATTTACCTTTTAACTGCATAAGCTCGCTGTGACTGCCACTCTCGATTACCATACCGTTTTCAAGAACGAAAATATTTTGCGACAGCACTGCACTTGATAAACGGTGAGATATATAAATAACAGTTTTATCCTCGGTCGCTTCAATCAGATTTTCGTACATCTTATATTCGGCTATAGGGTCAAGAGCTGATGACGGTTCGTCTAAAATTGCAATATCAAAATTCTTTGCAAAAATACGAGCAACAGCCGTTTTTTGCGCTTCACCGCCGGAAAGACCGACGCCGTTTTCATCAAACTCACGAGTTAAAAGAGTATTTCCCTTATTTTCAAGAGTGTTAATTTTATCCCACACACCGCTTTTAATAAGCGCCTGACGGGCAATTTCTTCATCTTCTTCACTGCACTCACGGCAAAGCACATTTTCGTTTACGGAAAGAGCAAACGTCTTGTAATCCTGAAATACGGTTGCAAAACGATTTCTTAAAGAATCCTGCTTATATTCCTTAATGTTAATTCCGTTATATAAAATTTCACCTTTTGTTACATCGTAAAATCTCAAAAGGAGTTTAACGAGAGTTGACTTACCTGCGCCGTTAATACCGACAATCGCAACAGTCTGACCCTTTTCTATTTTAAGGTTAACGTCCTTGAGTGAATAGTCTTTGGCACTCGGATATTTAAACGATACATTTTTAAGTTCAAGGCTTTCAAACTCGCCCGCTTCCCTGTCGCCGTCCGTAATTTTGCTCTCATATTCAAAAAAGTCACGCATATTTTGAAAATAAAAAGCAACCTGGGTTAAATCCGAAAATCCTCTTGCAATAGACATAGTCGTCCCACGCACGGAATTTATTGACGAAAGTACAACGGAAAAGCCCGATATATCCATATTGTTTGACACGGCAAACTGATAGCCGGCATAAGCGTATGTACCGACTATAGGGAAAATTTCACCGCAAAACGAGCTTAGAATACTGAATAAAAACAGCTTCATTCCATACTTTTTTATGATTTCTATATTGCTTTTAATAGCTGCGTAAAATCTTTTCATAATGACTGAAAAAATATTTGATGTACGCATATCTTTTGAAAAATCTCTTAAAAATACAGTCCTTTGAATATACGCTTTAACACGATTATTCTTAGTCATCTTTAAATCACGTTTAAAGAAAACCTTGCTCCTGAAGATTTCAACAACGAAAACGAGCATAACAGGTAAAAGAAAAATAAGATATGACGGGTCAATGCTCGTTATGACGGATATTACGGAAACGAATGATATAAACGAACCGATAACTGTTGCAAGATTATCTGAAAACGTACTGAAATAACCGTTTGTAAGTATATTGGCGGCACGCTGATATTTGTCATAAAAAGCAGGGTCTTCATAAGAACTTACGTCTACCTTAGCCGCTTTTTCAAACAACATATTGTTGAGGGACTTAAATATATTTTTCTCGCCTATTCTTGCCATATAGTCGCCCCAAACCGTTATCACTTCGGTAACAAGCCCTATTACCAAAAATAATACGAGGCATTTTACATAATAGGCAAAGTCGCCCTCGCCCTGAATTACAGACAAAAGCACCTTGAGAAGTAATACGCTTTGAATAAACTGACCGAAAATAATACTTGCACATTGAGACAGAATATTGCTTATGAGATACCATTTGTCAGCTTTAATAAGTATTTTTGTCGCCCAAACCAAATTTTTTATGACAGGTACTTTTTCGTGTTCCTCTCTCGGAAATCTTGGCGGCATTTAATCACCTCTTTAAATATTTATATTTTAATTTCTTTTAGTTTATCTTACGGCATTTATAAAAATATCTGCCGTGTTTCAAGTGTGGCGGTATCAAGAATTTTAACAGACGATTTGCAAAACTTATCGTATGAGTTACTGCCGCTGCCTGCGCACTGAATAAACTTAACTCCTTTAACGTATGTTTCAAAGGAATTTTTATGGTCGTGTCCGAAAACGCACGCCTTGAGATTGTCCTTTAACTCATCAAGCGCACCTGTGTTTATAAGAGGAGGACACGGACATTCGCCGAGCTTTCCCGTATATTCAATGCCTGTTTTGAATTTGTAATACTTTTTTCCGTCCTTAACGGAATTCGGCATTTTTACATCGTATTCGTCAATTAAATCCATTATATCGGGTAAAATTATATGCTGAAAAAGAATTGCTTTTTTACCTGAAATCTGCGATTTTGCAAAGGCAATCTGCTCAGGCTTTAAGACGTCGTAGAAGCTGCCGTCGCCGTCATAATACGAACCGCTGTCAAGAAATAAAAGAGTTTCTCCGTGCATATTCAAAATATAATCTCTGCCGTCTGTTTTGCAGTTCGGATATGATTTTAAAACGGAAAGTATTTCATTTTTGGTAGTTTTACATTCATCATCGTGATTGCCGAAAACCGTTGCAAAAGGTCTGCCGTTCGTTAAATCAAGTACCTGCCGAAGATACTTTTCATAATTATTCGGTGTTGACGGCCCGTGAACAGTATCGCCTAAAAATACAATTAAATCATACTCGGCATTTTCTGTTACCTTTTTAATTTTTAAAAGAGTAGACCTGCTGCCGTGCGGTTTATTATGCACATCGGCAATCAGCAATATTTTCATATGTAATCCTCATTTTATCAACGGAGTCGCCCAAATATTGTAAAACTTATTTAATTATATAACAAAGTAAGCGAAAAGACAATAATTAAATCTTTTCGCTTAACTGTTTATTCTCTTGATTTTTTATGCAAAATTACTTTGCCATTTCGGCACGAGCTTCTTTAATTCTTTCAACAAAGAGCTTACCTGTTTGCGTAATCTTGTCATAGTCGCCTGTTTTGGCACCTGCAATCAATGATGAGCCTGCACCGCAAGCGATTGCACCGGCTTTAATCCAGTCCTTAACATTATTTACATCAACACCGCCTGACGGCATCATAACGGCATTCGGAATAGGGCCGTGAATATCCTTAATAAATGCAGGGCCCGCAATATCTCCCGGGAATACTTTAAGAACGTCGGCACCGCATTCCATAGCGTGAACAGCCTCTGTAGGAGTGTATATACCCGGCATTGACGGAACACCGTAGCGGTTACACGTTCTTACCGTTTCCTCATCAAAATAAGGCGAAACAATGTATTCTGCACCTGCAAGAATTGCAATACGTGCTGTAGCTGCGTCCATAACCGTACCTGCGCCGATGATGATTTCACCGCTGTTATATTTTGCTTTCATAGCCTCAATCAGCTTATCAGCATGAGGAACAGTAAATGTAAGTTCAATAGCGGCAACACCGCCCGCAATACAAGCGTCTGTAATTTTTTCCGCCTGCTCTATAGAGGTTGCACGAACTACCGCAACGATGCCAACCTCCTGAATTTTTGCCAAAGTTTCAATTTTGTTAGCCATAACCTAACCTCCTGAATATATTTATATTTATATTTTATTTATCTTTGTACTCTTGCGCCTGCTCCGTTGACCTTTGCCTCAACCTCTTTGAGAGAAGCCATTGAAGTATCACCGGGAGTTGTCATTGCAAGTGCGCCGTGAACAACACCGTAATTTACCGCTTTTTGCGCATCCTGATAAGTCATAAGACCGTAAATCAAACCTGATGCAAACGAATCGCCGCCGCCTACACGATCCATAATTTCAAGTCCCGGATACTCGATTGATTTATAAATCTTTCCGTCAGCCCAGCAGATTGCTTTCCACTCGTTGACAGTCGCCGTTTTAACAGTACGCAGAGTTGTGGCGATTACCTTGAAATTGGGATAAGCCTTCGTTACGGTTTCAATCATTTTAAAATAGCCGTCCATATTAAGCTCTTTAAGGTCGGCGTCATTTCCTTCTACTTCAAATCCGAGTGAAGCTGTGAAATCCTCTTCATTGCCAATCATAACGTCAATATATTTTGCTATTTCCCTGTTTACCTCCTGCGCCTTTTTCTGACCGCCGATGTCTTTCCAAAGTGACGGACGATAATTAAGGTCATAAGAAACAACAGTTCCGTATTCCTTTGCTTTTTTAACAGCCTCGATAACAACCTGAGCCGCAGTTTCTGACAATGCAGCGTAAATTCCGCCTGTATGAAGCCAGCGTACGCCGAGAGTACCGAAGATATAATCCCAGTCAATATCGCCCGGCTTTAACTGTGATGCCGCCGTATTACCTCTGTCGGAAGCGCCGACCGCTCCACGAATACCAAATCCACGTTCTGTAAAATTGATACCGTTTCTTACTGTTCTGCCGATACCGTCGTAAGGAACCCATTTGATAAGCGAAGTATCAACACCGCCCTGTAAAATCAAATCCTCAAGCAAATAGCCGACTTCATTTTCGGCAAACGCAGTTACAACGCTTGTTTTTAAGCCAAAGCATCTGCGAAGTCCTCTTGCGACATTGTACTCTCCGCCGCCTTCCCAAGCACGAAATGAACGGGCAGTTTTAATTCTGCCTTCGCCCGGGTCTAAACGAAGCATAATTTCGCCAAGCGAAATCTCGTCAAACATACATTCCTCTTTAGGTCTTAATTTCAAATCCATTTTAAATCCTCCGATTATTTAAAATTAAAATAATTTATTGCATTATTGTAGCTGATGCCCTGTACAATTTCTTTGAGGACATCATCATCGTTTGCATACCAGCCGTTTTCAACCCATCCTCCGATAAGGTTGCACATAATACGTCTGAAATATTCGTGACGGCCATATGATGTAAATGAACGGGAATCTGTTTCCATACCGATAAATTTACCGAGCACACCGAGATTGCCGAGTGTTTTCATCTGATTTAACATACCGTCCATAGTGTCAAGAAACCACCAAGCGGGCCCAAACTGAATTTTTGACTCAGCGTACGACGACTGAAAATTGCCGAGCATAGTACCGAGAACAACATTGTCCTTATCATTAAGATTAAATAAAATAGTTTTCGGCAGTTCATCTGTCCGATTAAGTGCGTCCAAAAATCTCGAAAGAGGCTGCGCTGTTTCAGCGTCACCTACCGAATCAAAGCCTGTATCGGCACCGAGCTTGTTATACATAAGCGTATTATTATTTCTCATAGCGCCAATGTGGATTTCCATAGCCCAGCCGAGCTGATGATATTTTTTGCCGAGAGCAATTAAAATCGGCGTTCTGTACTTATCACATTCGGAAAGTGTAATCCTCTCGCCGTTTACAGCCTTTTCGAAGATACTTTCAATTTCATCATCATCGGCAACAGAATAAGGAACATAATCAAATGCCTGGTCTGAAACCCGACAACCGACGCTGTCAAAATAATCAGCTCTTTTAAGAAGCGCCGTTATAACATCCTTGTAGCTTTTAATCTCTACATTCGCAGCCGTACCAAGCTCTTTGATATAATCGGCAAAGCCGTCTAAATGAGCGTTTAACGCTTTATCGGGTCTGAAGCTCGGAAGCACTTTGCAGTCAAATCCGTCAACATCTTTGAGCAGCTTATGATACTTCAAATCATCAATCGGGTCGTCGGTTGTACAAACAACCTTTACATTGCTTTTGGCAATCAGGCTCTGCGGTCTGAAATCACCGTTTGCAATAGCGTTATTTGCTCTTTCGTATATATCCCCTGCCGTTTTTGCGTTTAACGGAGTGTCAATTCCAAAATAACGCTGAAGCTCAATATGCGCCCAATGATAAAGCGGATTGCCTATACAATACTGAAGCGTATATCCGAATTTTTCAAATTTTTCTTTATCGGAAGCGTCGCCCGTACAGTATTTTTCCTCAACACCGCAGCTGCGCATTGCCCTCCACTTATAATGGT
>JAJBVC010000003.1 GCA_020860025.1 Clostridiales bacterium
ATTCAACCCTCGGCGGAACTTCGGCATAAACAGTTCTGGTTAAAAGTCCGCTTTCCTCCATTGCTCGAAGCTGTGCGGTCAGTACCTTTTGCGAAACGTTGCCAATTGATTTTTTCAGCTCGCCAAAACGCTTTGTACCTGTTAAAAGGTCACGTAAAATAAGCACCTTCCACTTATCTCCTATAAGCGTCAGCGTAGTTTCAACAGGGCAAGCAGGTAATTCTTTAGTTGTTTTCGTTTCAGCCATTTTATTTCTCCTTGTTTTTTCGTGTAATAGTTTCTGTTTGAAAGTTATATTATAATTATACTGTACAGATGTTAAAATATCAATGTTTCCGTTTGAAACAATTATTAAAAATTTAAAAAAATTTTTCACCGACGATTTAAGTCAAAACTCCTTTATCTTAGCATTAGTTTCATTTTGGTAACTGTCCAATAGTTTCTTTTAGGTAACTACGTCACAAAAAAGTGCTTACTTTACAAATGAAACCAATATGAATATACTGTAATCAAGAGCTAAACAGACGGCGCCGATGTTTGGCAAAAAATGCAAATTAAAAAAATGCTAAGGAGACTATTATTATGAACAAGAATACATTTACTACCGTGAAACTCGCAAAAGGCGAAATGAATGTTTACGATTTTGGCAGTGTGAAGCTTCACGCATACAAGACCAATGATTTCATTGATGATGAGGTCTTCATCGTTGAGAAAAACAAAAAGGCTGTAATTATTGAGTCACCTTGTTTCTTTGATAACATCAGCGAACTTACCGAATATCTTAAAGATATGGAGGTTGAAGGAATGCTTGTTGCTTATCACGGTGCGGGAGCAACATTTTTGCCTGATGTTCCAAAGTATGCAACACAAAACGCAGTTGACTTTTCAAAAAACGGCGGCGGCAAGGCTCTGATTGATAATTTCACCGGTGCTTTCGGAGAAATTTTTGACCCGTCTGTTCATAAAATTACCAATGTAATTGAAGCAGGCAATGTAACAATTGGTGGTATTGATTTTGTAATCAAGCAGACAGATGACGCATTTGATGTGGAAATTCCTGAAATCAACGCAGTTTATACCCATATGATGGGACATGACTGTCACTCCATCGTTGCAGGTGCGGGTCATGCTGATGCAATGATTGCCGAGCTTAACAGCTATATTGAAAAAGGATATGATTTAATTCTCACATCTCATTATACCCCGGAGGATTTGAAAGACGCACAGACAAAGATTGAATATCTTGAAAACCTCAAGAAGATTGCCTCAGGTGTTCAAAATGCCGACGAATTCAAAGCAGAGGTTGACAAACAATATCCGCAGTACAGTGGTCAGAATTACCTTGATATGACCGCAGGCTTCTTCTTCGCTTAATCCGATACTGCTAAAATACCGAATCAGTAGGTGCTGATAAGCGGATTTTTGAGAGGTTTTATCTTGAAATTTCTTATGGTGTTATCGCTGACTTTTCGGTTAACACCATTATAAGTTCCGATTTGTTCAATATAAAGTTATATTCGAAGTGCCTGACGGTGTAATAAATGTCGGACACTTCGATTTTTTGCAAAGAAAGGTCAGTATTATATAAAAGAGAGGTTAAGCTATGACACAAGCCGAACGCAGAATTTATTTAATATCATATCTGCTTAAAGAACAGCCACGGTATTCCGATTTAGAAATTCCGGCAGCGGAGCATGAACAAAAAATACTGCTTCGTTCACTTTTTAACATTCGTTTGCCAAAACCTGTAAGCGATGATTTTTTAGCTGTACAAGATGATTATCTGAAAGAAGAAACGAGAAAAAAGGGTATAACCGACTTTTTGGATTTAAAGCAAATGCAAAGCGGAATTTATTTGTGGCAGGGTGATATAACAACGCTTAAATGCGACGCTATAGTAAATGCGGCAAACTCACAAATGCTCGGCTGTTTTTACCCTAATCACGGATGTATTGATAATGCCATCCACACCTATGCGGGAATCCAGCTGCGGCTTGAGTGTTCAAAGATAATGGAAACACAAAAAAGTCCCGAGCCTACAGGCAAGGCAAAAATAACAAGCGCATACAATCTGCCTTGTAAGTATATTTTGCATACCGTAGGCCCAATTGTAAGAGGTAAACTAACTAAAAATGATTGTAATATGCTTGCTTCTTGTTACCGTTCATGCCTTGAACTTGCCGATAAAAATAATTTAAAAAGCATCGCTTTTTGCTGTATTTCAACAGGAGAATTTCATTTTCCGAATGACATGGCGGCAAAAATCGCTATTCAAAGTGTAAATGATTATAAAGCGCAAACCCATAGTGAAATTGAGGTGATTTTCAATGTTTTTAAAGAAAGAGACTACAACATCTACAGAGAACTGCTCAAAGCAAATTAAAAAACTAAAAATTGAAATAGAAACTGCCGACGCTATCGTAATAGGTGCAGGAGCAGGTCTATCAACTTCAGCGGGATTTTCTTACAGCGGCGAAAGATTTGAAAAGCACTTTTCTGATTTTCGCAAAAAATATGGAATTACCGATATGTATTCGGGCGGATTTTACCCCTTTGGCACACTTGAAGAATATTGGGCATGGTGGTCAAGGCATATATATTTAAATCGCTACGACTCCCCTGTCGGCAAGCCTTACATCGACTTGCTTGAGCTTGTTGACGGCAAGGACTATTTTGTTTTAACAACAAATGTAGACCATCAATTTCAACTTGCGGGATTCGATAAAAGAAGGCTTTTCTACACTCAAGGCGACTATGGACTGTGGCAATGCTCCGAGCCCTGTCATAACAAAACATATGACAATGAAGCAGCCGTGCGTGAAATGATAGAAAAGCAGCACGATATGAAAATACCTACAGAGTTAATACCTAAGTGCCCCATATGCAAAAAGCCAATGACAATGAATCTGAGATGCGACGATACATTTGTTGAGGACGAAGGCTGGCACAAATCGGCTCAGCGATACAATGATTTTATCCGACGACACGAAAATCTTCACATTTTATTTCTCGAACTCGGTGTCGGCTCAAACACTCCTGCCATTATCAAATACCCGTTTTGGCAGATGACTGCGAAAAATCCAAAAGCCGTATACACCTGCATAAATAAAGGCGAATCCATTTACCCATATGAAATTAAAAATCAGTCAATTTGTATTGATGATGATATTGGAAAAGTTATAAGT
>JAJBVC010000114.1 GCA_020860025.1 Clostridiales bacterium
ACCTTCTACTTCAATAAACATTATTTCGTTTACAGGCAATTTAATATGAGAAGTACCGTTTTTTAAAAATAAATCTACAATACTGTTATCAATTAAAGATATAGCTTTGTCCAAGCCGTTATACAGTCTTTTAGAATCAATCGGTTTGACTATAAATCGCAAAACATTTAAATCCATTGCATCATCTAAGTATTTGTCATAAGAAGTAATAATGAAAATTACAATAAAATTATTTATTTCCTTGAGCCTTTTTGCAACATCGGTTCCTTTTATGTTTCCGATTTCCACATCTAAAAACGCAATATCATAATGAGTGTTGCATTTAAGCAAAGGTTGTGCATCGGTGTATGTATCAATATCAAAAGATAAACTCTTTTCAAAACCATATAATTCTATATGTTTTTTGATGTTTTCAACATAAAGCTCTTCATCATCACAAATTAGAATGTTCATAAGACACCTCAAAAAAATACTCATCAAAGGTAAAAACCTATAATGAGTATAACATTTTTTTGTCCCTTGTCAAATAATTAAAATGTAATTGAACTTATGGTGCAAAACTATTATGTGAAAGTTCGTCTTTGTCTGCGTGGATTTTTTTCGGGCATGTTTTTCTTCCTTTCGTTTTATACCTCTATTTTACATACCCTTATTATTTTTGTCCGGTTTATTGTATCCGATCCATGATTATACAGTCAAATGTTGTATTTACGCAATAATTATGGTATAGTTAAGGTGGCAAAAAAAATGATTTTAAATCGACTGTTTATACAGGAAAGGTGATGGAAATTATGACAAATATTTTTGATGAGGTTGACGGCTACATAGCAGACGAGGACTGGGATTCTGTAATGCACTGGGCTGAGACAAATCATGATACAACCGATGAAGTGACGGCCAAAAAGGTTATGGAATGTTATGAGCTTTGCAGGGAATTTATTCCGGCGGCTTCTTTGAATCTCGGAACATTTTATTATAACGGAGTTTTTGTAAAGCAGGATTTTAAAAAGGCGTTTGAGCTTTACAAGGTTGCTGCCGATGCCGGTGAAAAAAGAGCAATATGTAACTGTGCCTACTGCTTTTATTACGGACGGCATCAGGAGGTTGATTACGCCGAAGCGTTTAAATATTTTAATAAGGGCGCTTTGCTGTTTGACGACCCGAATTGTCTTTATAAGCTTGGCGATATGTATTTAAACGGCTACTTTGTTGAAAAGAATGAAAAGTACGCTTTTATGCTTTATGACCGTGCGTATGATGAGTGCAAAAGCGGAGATGATTTTTGCGTTGCCGATATTCAGTTTCGTTTGGGAAAATGTTTTCTCAGAGGTATCGGAACGGATAAAGACGCAGAGAACGCTAACGCATATCTTTGTTTTGCATTATTTCAGTTTTATCAGCGCCGTAAGACAGAACCGTTTGTAAAGGGACTTATTAAATCGACAAAAAAGCTTCTTGCCGAGGCTCAGGAAATACTTGATAAAGAAACTCTTTAATCATTGTCGCATAATCTGTTGACAAAAAGGTTATGATATGTTACGCTGATAAAAACAGATGAAAGTTTGAGATAAATTAAATGAAAAGTACTGTTTTAAATCTTTATACGCCATTACAGCAGCCCGTATATTTTGTATGGGCTTATTCGTGTTGCATCGGCGATGTAGGTTTAAAATAGTTTTATTTTAACTTTAATAAACCGCCGGTGGCTCAGTCCATTGGCGGTTATTTTTTACCCGAATTTAAGGAGAAAAGAAAAATGGAAAACCCTATAATTGATTTTTATAATAATTATGACGAGGAAAAAAGGCTTACAAGAAAAAGCCATATGCCTGAATATTTGATAACGATGAAATATATAGAAAAATACCTGACGGAAAATTCAAAGATACTCGAAATCGGTGCGGGCACCGGCAGGTATTCGATTGCCTTTGCGGAAAAAGGATATGATGTAACGGCGGTTGAGCTTGCAAAGCATAATATTGATGTTATGAAAAAGAAGGTTAAAGCAAATCATAATATAAAAATATTTGAGGGCAATGCGGTTGATTTATCATTTTTGCCGAGCGATACATTTGATATGGTTTTGCTTTTGGGACCTATGTACCATTTATTTACAGATGAAGATAAGCATAAGGCTTTGAGCGAAGCCGTCAGAGTTGCGAAAAGGGGAGCTGTTATTTATGCCTCATATTGCAATAATGATACTTGTGTGTACAAGATGTTTTACGATAAAAGAATATTGAGCTATGTTGACCGTGGATTGATAGAAGAAAATTTTAATACAAAATCCGCTCCCAATGAGATTTTTGAGCTTTACAGAAAATCCGATATAGATGAGCTTATGAAAAATTATAATGTTACAAGGCTTCATTTTGTCGGAGTGGATATGCTTTCGTATATTTTCAACAACAGGTTTGACCGATTAAACAAAAAGGAATTTGAGCTGTATGTTAAATTTATTGAAGAAATCTGCGAACGTGAGGACTTAGTCGGATTTTCAATGCATATGCTTGATGTTTTCAGAAAGGATTAGCTATGAAAATTATTTATATTTCAGGAGCGCCGAGGTGCGGAAAAACAATTCTCGCAAATAAAATTGCAAAGGAATATTCAAATGTTTCCGTTTTAAGCCTTGATTCGCTCTCAAAATCAGTTAGATTTGTATTTCCGAATTTTAAATTGTACACAGAGAAAATTGCTGTTGAGCCTGATACAAATAAAGATAAATTTTTAAAGTTGCTGCAGATATATGTAAGTAACTTTTTTGCGGACTTTCCTAACCTAACTTTGCTTATAGAAGGCTGCCATTTTACACCGAGTGAAATTTTGTCGGTATATCCTAACGCAAAAGTAATTTGTTTAGGTATAAATACTTCCATCAGCGATGCACTTGAAGCGGTCAATACGAGCGACTGGATGAGATCACTTGACGAAAATACAAGGCTTGAATATGCCAAAAAAATATTTGATTATTCCAACAAAGCAAGAAGTCTTGCAAATGACAAATATTTGTATTTTGATAAATCCAAAATAGATTTTAACGATATAAAAAATTATTTGGATTAGACATAAAATAGTATCAGATGTCGAGAAAGCAGTCAGAATTAAGCATTTTGGGAGGATTGCTGTACATTGGTGTCCAGTTGCGGTGCCCAAAATTTTCGGTCGCTTA
>JAJBVC010000026.1 GCA_020860025.1 Clostridiales bacterium
GGTATGAACGATTCAGATGATTTGGATGATCTGAAATCACCCGAAAAAATCAGGCATAAAGGGCCGCCGCCGAGGGGCGACATCGGGCCGAGAGTGAACTGTCTGTCAAAAATGATACGCCAAGCGTTTAACGAGGCTGTGTCCGAGCAGGGACTGTTTGCCGGTCAGCAGGACATTGTTTTGCTTTTAGCCGAAAACGAGGGTATTACTTTAAGCGAGCTTGCAAAAAGACTTGACATTTCCGCCGCTACGGCGAGCGTTTCAATAAAACGAATGGAAAAAGCCGGTTTTATAATTAAAAAAGCCGACAAAAGCGACGCAAGAGTAACACGTCTTTACCCTACGGAAAAGGCAAAATCGGCTCCCGAAAAAATCAAGGCGAAAATGGACGCACTTGATGCCGTTATTACAGGCGGTATGACAGAAGATGAGCATCTTCTGCTCTCCGATTTGCTTGATATTGCAATAAATAATATGTTTGAAAGAGGTGAAAGCCATGGTTAAAAAACTGGCAAAATATCTTAAAGGACTCGGCTGGCTTATGATAGTAAGTGCCGGCGGAATGATAATTGAAGCTATATGCGAGCTTTTAATGCCGTCGCTTGCCAACACGATTTATGAAACTGTAAGCACAACCTCAACACCCGACGAAACAAGGTCGTTTGTAATCAAGTATGGTATTCTTATGCTTGTGCTTGCTGTAATCGGTTTATCGGGCGGACTTGCCACAATGAAAAGCTCAGCCGTTGTAAGTCAGCGTTTTGCGTATAGGCTTCGTAATGATGTTTTTAAAAAAAATAAGCAAATTTTCATTTAAAAATATTGATACGTTTTCAACAGCGTCGCTGACAACACGTATGACAAACGATATTACAATGCTTCAAAATGTAATTATGATGATTTTGCGTATTCTTGTAAGAGGCCCGGCGCTTATTATTGTAGCTGCGGTTTTAGCATTCAGAATCAATGCAAAGATGTCTATGATTTTGATTATTCTTCTTCCGATTTTTGTAATAGTTGTTGCCGTTGTACTTAAATTTGGATTTCCTATGTTCCAAAAAATGCAAAAGCGAGTTGATAATGTAAACCGTGTAGTTCAGGAAAACCTTATCGGTATGCGTGTCGTTAAAGCGTTTGTTCGTGAGGACCACGAGAAAAAGAAGTTCCACAAGGCTTCAGATGAGCTGGCGGCACAGGGTGCAAAAGCGTCGGGTCTTATTGTAACGATTATGCCCATTATGATGCTTATGCTCAATGTTGTTATCGTTTACGTTTACTATCGTGGCGGTGTTGCAGCCGACGCAGGTGAAATTCAAGTAGGTCAGATTTCCGTTATTGCGTCTTACATTATGCAGGTGCTTATGAATCTGATGATGATTTCAATGATGTTTTTACAGCTTGCAAGAGGTAAAGCCTGTGGCGACCGTGTCGTTGAAGTGCTTGACACCGAAATTGATATTACCAATCCCGAAAAGGCTTATCTGCCGTCTGCCGACGCTCAAAAAGGAAAGGTTGAATTTAAAAATGTTTCCTTTAAATATAACCCTGACGGCGACGGAGATAATATTCTTGAGAATATATCGTTTACGGCAAATCCGGGCGAAGTAATCGGAATCGTAGGCGGAACAGGCTGCGGAAAATCAAGCCTTGTAAATCTTATTCCGAGACTATACGATGCAACGCAGGGCGAGGTTCTTGTCGACGGCGTAGACGTTAAAAATTACGATTTAAAATCGCTCAGAGATATGATAGGCGTTGTACTTCAAAACAATGTTCTTTTCAGCGGAACAATCAAGGACAATATCCGCTGGGGCAAAAAGGACGCTACAGACGAGGAAATTGTTGCCGCCTGCAAGTCGGCTCAGGCTGACGGCTTTATAAGAGAACAGCCCGACGGCTACGACACGGAGCTTTCCCAAGGCGGACTTAACCTTTCGGGCGGTCAAAAGCAAAGGCTTTGTATTGCAAGAGCAATGATAAAGCATCCTAAAATTCTAATCTTAGACGATTCAACAAGCGCTGTTGACACAGCCACGGAAGCAAAAATTCGTGAAAGCTTTTATAACGAGCTTGCCGACACAACCGTATTTATTATCGCACAGCGTATTTCATCAGTGCAAAACGCAGACAAAATTCTTGTCGTTGACGATGGTGAAATAAAGGGTATAGGCAATCACGATGAGCTTATCGAGGGAAATGAAATTTATCGTGAAATTTATCAGACTCAGCAAAAGGGGGTGCTTGAATAATGCCACCAATGGGCCCACCGGGCAAAAAGAATGATAATGATTACAAAAAGCCCAAAAATGCAAAAAAGACATTTGCCCGAATACTTCAGTATATGGGTAAAAACAAATTGTTTTTGATTATAGTATTTCTTATGCTTATTTTAAGCACCGCCAGCAATATAGGCGCTTCATACTGCTTAAAGCCGATTTTAAACGGAATAGAATCATCTGTAAAAGCAGGCACCTTTGCCGACGAGGGAATACGAAACTTATTAGGCAATTTGGCGCTCTTGTCATTGCTTTATGTATGCGCCGCCGTATTCTCCTTTACACAAAGCAGAATTATGGTAAAAATTGCATATAAGACAACAAATTTAATCCGCAAGGATTTATTCGACCGTATGCAGACGCTGCCGCTTCGTTACTTTGATTCACAGACTCACGGCGAAATTATGAGCCGTTACACAAACGATGTTGATAATATCCAGATGATGCTTGAGCAGTCTATGGTTCAGCTCGTTTCATCTGCGTTTACATTTGTCGGAATCGTCGCAATGATGATTACTTTAAGTCCGACTCTGTTTTGTATTGCGCTGATTTTCCTTTTAATAATGGTTCTTACTGTTACGAATATAGGAAAGCAGTCACGTAAATATTTCCGTTCTCAGCAGAAAATCTCGGCATTATGAACGGCAATATCGAGGAGTCAATCGAGGGCTTAAAGGTTATCAAGGTATTTAACCACGAACAGCAGACGATAGACGATTTTGAAGAAACTAACGAAAATTTCCGTAAGACCGCTACAAACGCAAACTTCTTTTCGGGAATTATGGGACCTTGCTCAACAGGTATCAATAACGCAAGCTACGCCACAATCGCTATGGTCGGCGGAATACTTGCGCTGACAGGCAGTCTTGATATTGGTACATTCTTCACGTTTTTGAGCTATTCAAAACAGTTTACACAGCCTATTAACCAGATTGCAAACCAAATGAACACTATTTTCTCGGCTCTTGCCGGTGCTGAACGTGTGTTTGAGGTTATGGATATGGAAAGCGAAATTGACGAGGGTACCGTTACTCTTGAAGAGGAAAAGGGAGAAAACGGCAAAAAATGGTATTGGATTGACGGAAATAACAGAGTTCCTGTTGAGGGCAAAGTTGTTTTTGAAAATGTTAATTTCAGCTATGTGCCCGAAAAACAGGTGCTTAAAAATATAAATCTCTACGCAAATCCCGGTCAAAAAATTGCTTTTGTCGGCTCAACGGGCGCAGGCAAAACTACAATCACAAACCTGATTAACCGATTCTATGACATTCAGGAAGGCTCAATAACGTACGACGGAATTGATATAAGACGAATTAAAAAGAACGATTTAAGAAGAAGCCTTGCAATCGTTTTGCAGGATACTCATATGTTCACCGGAACGATTATGGAAAATATCCGCTACGGCAATTTAAGCGCCACCGATGAGGAATGTATAGCGGCGGCAAAGCTTGCTTCGGCTCATTCGTTTATCAGACGTCTTCCAAAGGGATACGATACCGAAATTACAGGAGACGGCGGTAATCTTTCGCAAGGTCAGCGCCAGCTTCTCGCAATAGCCCGTGCCGCAGTCGCAGACCCGCCTGTTATGATTCTTGACGAGGCTACGTCATCTATTGACACGAGAACAGAGCTGCACATAGAACACGGTATGGACAGACTTATGGTAGGCAGAACCGTATTTGTTATTGCTCACAGGCTTTCAACCGTGCGAAATTCAAACGCTATTATGGTGCTTGAAAACGGCGAAATCATAGAGCGTGGCGACCATGATGATTTGCTCTCGCAAAAGGGCAGATACTACGAATTGTGTACAGGCAAGAGTAAGTTGAGTTAATTAAATAGGGTGTCGTTAAAGCGATTCGGAGCTAACAATAACCAAGCGGGGTATATTGGCTTTATTTACTCGAAAATGCTTAATTCCGACTGCTTTCTCGGCATCCTTATTGAAAAATTTTTTAAAAATATTTTGTGGAAATTTGTGATTTTTTTGAGTAAAACCACTATCAGTTGTGGTAAAGGTTATTTTTTTGAAATTAACATAAATTTATTTTAAAAAAATGCTTTACATTCGCAGTCTTTGGTGCTATAATCTAACTAAGTTGTTTTAGAAAACTAATTTAATATTTTAATATCTTTGAGGTGGATTGTTATGAAAAAATTACTTTCAATTATTTTCGCAGCAGTTATGGCTATCTCAGCTTGTATGCTTTGTGCAGTTCCCGCTATGGCGGCAGACGATGACGCAACTGTAATCAGCCCGGGTGCTACTGCTATCACAGGCCCTGTTCTTCAGGTAAACGGTGCTGTTACAACAACAGACGTTACAGTTACTCCTGACGAGAACAATTCAAGCATCATCACCTTTACCTACACAGGCGAAGGTACAGTAACAGGTTGGGAAAATAACCTTGAGGCTCTCGGCTTCGTTGAGGGTGTTGATTTCATCGCTACAATGAACGAGGACGGAAGCTATACAATCGAATTCCTTACCGACGAGGCTTATGATGCTTACGAAACAGGCGACCTTATCGTAAACGCTATCGTTGAGTTCGACGAAGACGAGGAAGAGACAGAAGGCTCAGAAGCAACAACAAGTGCAACAACTACTACAGCAAGCACAAACACTTCTTCAACATCACCAAGCACAGGTGCTTCAACAGGTGCTGTTGCAGGTGGCATTGCAGCAGTAGCAGGTGCAGGTATTGCCGTTCTTCTCGCTGCTAAGAAAAAGGACGCTGAATAATCTTAAATAATAAAAACCTGTTTGCCCTATGGTAAACAGGTTTTTTTACTGTAAAAAATCAACCCAGAGGGTGACAATTTTGGACGAAAAAGAAAAAAATGAAGAGAAAAAAGACGAAATTGAAGAAATAGTCGCAGAAAAGAAACCTGAGGAAAACAAAGAAAAAAAGACCGCCAAGCGTATACTGATTATAATAATAATACTTTTGCTTCTGTTTTGTTGCGTTTACCTTATTGTCACTGTGGTACAAAAGCAGGCTCAAACGCCGCCGGAAGAAACGACCGGTGTTGCTACAACAGCCGCTTCCGATACTGATGAAGAGCTTGCCGACAATCCTATTGATTTCGCTTCTCTTCAAGAGGGAAATGACGAAATTTATGCCTGGCTTAAAATTGACGACACCAATGTCGATTATCCTATAGTTCAAAGCGCAACAAACGATGAGTTTTACTTAAAGCACAAGGCTGAGGATAAATCGTGGTCGGCGAGCGGTGCGGTTTACACGGAACTTACAAACAGTAAGGATTTCAGCGACCCGATAACTGTTATTTACGGTCATAACGGCTACAGTGATACAATGTTTACCACGCTTCACTATTTTGAGGAGCAGGATTTTTTTGACAGCCATGAGTATTTTTATATTTATTTGCCTAATCGCAAGCTTACTTATCAGGTGATTTCGGCATTTAAGTATGATGACCGTCATATAATGAATTCGTTTAATTTTGGCAGTGAGGCTATTTTGGAAGGATTTCAGGAGATGCTTCAAAATCCTACCTCGTCGAGCAAAAATGTCCGAACAGATTTGGACGTTGAAATAACGACCGACAGCAAAATAGTAATTCTGTCAACTTGTATTACAAACCAAAAAAGCAGCAGATACCTTGTTAACGGAGTTTTAGTCAAAGATGAAAAAACAAATTGACCCAAATTTAGACAGTTCAATCTCTGATGATTTTCTTGATAATTTAGAAAAAGAGACGCCAAAGCAAATCGCAAAGGACGAAGACGAAGGCTTTGTGGTTTTGCAAACAGATAAAAATAAAAGTGACGGCAGCGCAACGCCAATCACGCTTGAGCCTAAAGAGAATTCCGACCACGAAATGAATCTTGAAACTGTGGATAAACAACATTCTCATCATCACAGTTCAAGCAGCCACCATTCGTCGGGCGAACATAGTTCAAGCGGCGAGCATCATTCGTCGAGTGAGCACAGCTCAAGCAGTCACCACCATTCATCCGGTGAGCATAGCTCAAGCAGTCATCATCATTCGTCAAGTTCACACCACAGTTCTTCAAAAAAAGAAAAGAAGAAACTTTCAATTCCGGTAAAAATCGCCATTGCCGTTTTGATAATAATACTTCTTATTATTTTGCTTGTTGTCGGCATAGTTGCTTACCTTGAAATTCAGGGCAAGAACGATTTTAAATCGACCGATACAGAAACGCAGTACGAAGAAACTATTGAATATAACGGTCATACGTACACATACAATGATGATGTTGTTGCAATCGCATTTTTAGGTATTGATAAGCGTGAGCTTGGTCTTGAAGACGATTTAATAGGAACAGCCGGTCAGTCCGACGCAGATATAGTTTTGACTGTTGACACGTCTACGGGCGAGGCGACCGCAATCGCAATACCGAGAGATACAATGGTTGACGTTGATTTGTACTCGTCAAGCGGAATTTTCCTCAGAACCGAAACATTACAGCTTTGTCTTAGCTACGCTTACGGCGACGGTAAAGAGACATCGGCTACCAACGTAATGACTTCAATAAGCCGTATTTTATATAACGTGCCTATTAACAAATATTTTGCGCTTGACCTTGACGGTATTGAGCCTATAAATGACGCAATAGGCGGAGTTACGCTCGAATCGCTTTACGATTTTCCGAGTCTCGGCATATCAAAGGGGGACACCATTCACCTTGAGGGAGATTTGACAGAAACGTATGTACGTACAAGAAGCCTTGACACGGTTGACGCTTCGCTTAACCGTACAGAGCGTCAGGTGCAGTATATAAAGGCGTTTGCAGCACAGGTTGTTCCTGCGATTATGGAGGATTTCAGTATTGTAAGCAGTCTTTACAACACAGCAAGCGATTACAGCACCACTAACCTTTCGCTTTCAAACATAACATATTTAGGCTCTCTTCTTATTTCAAAGGGTGTAACCGATTTTGAAACGATAACGCTTGAGGGCGAAATGAAAGAGAGTGACAGTGTGGATTACGCTGATTACGTTTACGCTGAATTTTATCCTGATGAGGACAAACTGTTGCAGGTTGTGCTGGACGTTTTCTATACTCAGGTTGATTAAATACCCAAAGGAGAAAATACAAATATGAACAATGAAACGAAAAAAATGCTTTCTTCCTATGCCACAAAAATCAGAATGGGAATTATAGAAAGCACATACGGCGCAAAAGCCGGTCATCCGGGTGGAAGTCTTTCCTCGGCTGATTTATTTGCATATCTTTATTTTAAAGAGATGAATGTTGACCCTAAAAATCCAAAGCTTGAAAGCCGTGACCGCTTTGTACTTTCAAAAGGTCACTGCGCTCCGGGTCTTTACAGTGCGCTTGCGTACAAGGGCTTTTTCCCTGTAGAGGATTTGCCTACACTGCGTCATATAGGCTCTTATCTTCAGGGTCATCCGAATATGAATACAGTTCCGGGAATCGATATGAGCACAGGCTCTCTCGGTCAGGGAATCAGCGCCGCAGTCGGAATGGCAAAGGGCGCTAAATATATAGGAAATGAAGATATACGTGTTTACACTCTCTTGGGTGACGGTGAAATTGAAGAGGGTCAGGTTTGGGAGGCTATGATGTTTGCTTCTCAGTATAAGCTTGATAATCTTTGCGTAATTATCGACTCTAACGGACTTCAAATTGACGGCCCTTGCGAAGAGGTTATGAGTGCCGAGCCTATTGACGAAAAGATGAAGGCTTTCGGTTTCGACGTAATTACAATTGATGGAAACGATTTTGACGAGCTTGAAAAAGCGTTTGACGCTTTCCACAGTGTGAAGGGCAAGCCGTTTGGAATTATTATGAAAACAGTTAAGGGTAAAGGCGTTTCATATATGGAAAATGAAGTTGGCTGGCACGGCAAAGCCCCTAACGAAGAAGAATACAACATAGCAATGGCTGAATTAAAAGCTCCGCTTGCAGATATTGAGGAGGCATAAGAATGGCAGAAATAAAAAAAATCGCAACTCGTGACAGTTATGGCAACGCATTAAAGGAGCTTGCCGCCGAAGGTGCGGAAAAATTAGTCGTTCTTGACGCAGACCTTTCCGCCGCTACCAAAACGGGAATTTTCAAAAAGGCTTATCCCGACCGCCATATTAACTGCGGCATCGCCGAGGCAAATATGATGTGTGTCGCCGCAGGAATGAGCACAATGGGTCTTGTTCCGTTTGCAAGCAGTTTTGCAATGTTTGCAGCAGGCAGAGCGTTTGAGCAGGTAAGAAACACTATCGGTTATCCTCATCTTAATGTAAAAATCGGCGCAACTCACGCAGGAATTTCAGTCGGTGAGGACGGTGCTTCACACCAGTGCTGTGAGGATTTTGCGCTTATGCGTTCTATTCCTGGTATGGTTGTAATTTGCCCTGCCGATGATGTAGAGGCAAAGCAGGCTGTCAAAGCGGCTTACAGCTATGAGGGCCCTGTTTATCTGAGATTCGGACGTCTTGCCGTTCCTGTATTTCACGATGAGAGCTATAAATTTGAAATCGGCAAAGGCGAGGTAATTTGCGAGGGTAACGACGTTACGATTATTGCTAACGGACTTATGGTTGCCGAAGCTGTTGAAGCGGGAAAAACGCTTGCTCAAAAGGGTATCAGCGCCGAAATCATAAATATCGCAACTATCAAACCGCTTGACGAAGAGCTTGTTATCGCTTCTGCAAAAAAGACAGGCAAGGTTATTACCGTTGAGGAACATAACATTATAGGAGGTTTGGGAGAGGCTGTATGCTCCGCTTTGTCAGAAAAATGCCCGACTCCCGTTAAGCGTATCGGCGTTAATGACGAATTCGGTCACAGTGGCCCTGCGCTCGACCTCTTAAAGCAATTCGGACTTTCCGCAGAAAATATCGCAAAAGTCGCTGAAGAGTTTGTAAAATAAACCAATACAGTATAAATTAAATCCGACAGACTTTATTGCCTGTCGGATTTTTTGCGTTATATATAAATCAAAATTTCAACTTTATTATGAGGTTTAATACATTTTTTGCCGTGCGTTCAAGCTCTCCTCTTGTAATTCCGTCTTTCTTTCCAATTGTTTTTAAAAGAGAGCCGTCAACTTTGTATTTTCTTTCCGTGTGTTTTATTCCTCCGGGCATAAGAACGTCAACCTGCGAGCGGACACGGTACGCATTATCGCTTATCTCATCAAATTCCGGGCTGGTTGCTCTTTGCATCCACCAATCGGTCATAACGTTTCCGTCATATCCCCACTCTCCTCGCAAAAGCGTTGTTGCAAGGTCGTAATTATAATGGCTCCACACTCCGTTAATTTTATTGTAGCTCGTCATAATGTTGAGCGGTTTGCTCTCCTTAACGCAGATTTCAAAGCCCTTGAGGTAAATTTCACGAAGCGCTCTTTGCGACACTATCGAATCGTTTACGGTTCGCATCGTTTCCTGATTATTGCAGGCAAAATGCTTTGGGCAAGCCGAAACTCCCTGCGATTGAACACCCTTGACATAAGCAGCAGCAATTTTACCTGTAAGGATAGGGTCTTCCGAAAAATATTCAAAATTCCTGCCGCAAAGCACATTACGATGAATATTCATTCCTGGGGCGAGCAGAATGTCTGTTTTATGCTTTTTCATTTCCTCGCCCATTTTTGACGTGAGCGACTGCACCAAATCGCAGTCAAACGTGCTTGCAAGCGCCGCACCGCACGGTACAAGCGACGTATATTCTCTTATACGAATACCTGCGGGCCCGTCTGTCGTAATAATCGGCGGTATGCCTTTATCCCTGAGTGGCGGCAAAATTCCGCCGAAAGCGCCGGCATTGCCCGAAACTCCAAGCTCGCTGTCCATTTTGCCCTCGCCACGTGTAAGCCCTTCAAGCTCTTCATCAGTCAGCTGGCTGATAAAATCATCCATTGTAGCTTTGCCGTTTGCAACTTGACGAAGTTTCAAGCCTTTGTCACCCTTATAACCGACCGCCTTTGGCAAATTTGATAAAATTCTTTGTTTTAAATACGGCTTTGACGCTCGAACAGCTTCGATATCCGTTTCATATCCGTTTGCCGTTTTTTTCGCTGTCATACGGGAAAACGTCGTTTTTTCACCGCATATTTCACTTAATTTTTCAAGAACCCTAAGTTCATCAATCTCAAAGCATCCGACTGTTTTTATGTTGCGAACACTGTTTCCGAGCAGAAATTCATACTGTCCCTTTTCAAGAACGTAGCAGTATTTATTACCTGTTTTGCCCAAATCGTCAAATGACGAAACGTTGTATAAATCGGCGCTGAGTTCAATCGTTTGACTTTCATTTGGCGCAAGAAGAGATGTTTTTTTGAATGCTGTCAGCACAACGTCAGCCTTTGAAAGCGCTCCCTGAGGGACACGGCAATAAAGCTGTAAAACCTCTTTACCGCTGCGAGTGCCGATATTTTTAACCTCGGCTTTAACGCTCACCCTGTCGCCGTAAACCGTAAATTCCTTTCGAGTGATTTCAAATTCGGTATAGCTCAGTCCAAAGCCGAAAGGAAAAAGCACCTTTTCCTTTGCAAATGTTTCAAAATAGCGGTAGCCGACAAAAATATCCTCTTCATAAATATTGTACTCTCTACCGCCGAAATTTTTACTGCTCGGATAATCCTCATACCTCTTTGCTATAGTATCTGGCAGCTTGCCGCAGGGAGAAATATCGCCCCAAAGCACCTTTGCAAGAGCGTTTCCGCTTTCCATTCCGCCTTGCCACGCATAAATAATTGCGGATATTTTATTGCCGTAATCCTCTGTCCACGACATATCAATTATATTTGCGCAGTTCATTACCAAAACGACATTTTCAAAATTATTTGTAACGGAAGAAATCATATCTTTCTCCCGCTTTGTCAGATAATAGCTGCCCTCTTCAAGTTTATTTTCCCTGTCCTCGCCGGCAGCTCTGCCTATTATAACGAGCGCTGTGGAAAAATCATCGCAGTTTTTCTTAATAGTTTCGTCGCTGATCTCCATCTCGTCATAGCACATAGGCCAGTGACCCCATATGCCGTGGAAAACAGGATTTTCATTACACCAATTTTCATAGACCGAAAGCAGTTTTTCGTTAATTTTATACCCTTGATTTTTAACACCCTGAATAAAATTTACCGTGTGAGGCGGATTGACGTCTCCGCCGCTGCCGTAGCCGACATAAAAATAATCAATCTGGCATCTGCCGAAAACGGAAATATTCCTGCTCTTATCAAGTGGCAGCTCGCCGTTATTTTTAAGCAGAACGATACTCTCGGCAGATGCTTTGCAAATAAGACTGTCAATTCCGTCAAAAACTTCCTTTTTTCCGTTTGCGCTAAGTTCACGCTGTGAAACGCTGTTTTTGTCAATTTTATCTATTATTTTTTGTGCCTGCTGTTCTATTCGTTTTTTAATATCCATACGTATCACCTGTAAATTCTGACGCCTACTGCAAGGTGGTCTTTTTTCGTCTTTCGTATTAAACCGTCGTAAACGAATCTGCCAAAACCACGAACGGAAACTTTGTCGCCCTCTTTTAAATTGTGAGAGCCATGCTCGGTTAAACGGCTGTTTACAAAGACTTTTTCATTATTAAAAAGTGACGCCGACTCGCTTCTCGAAAGCTTATAAACAGCACTGATAACAGAATCAAGCCGTGCCGATGAAACTATAATCTGACTTTGGCTCGGCATTTCGTTTGCAATATTCGGCAGTGACTCGGCTGTGCTTACCCTGACAGTCGTATGCTTAACACGGCTTAGATTATCAACAATATAAGGTGCAATCCGATTAAGGCAAAAAAGATAACCGCAGTTGCCCTCAACAATTATATCGCCCAAAAGCTCCCTTTTAATTCCAAGGTTCATAAGCGAACCGAGAAAATCACGATGAGTAAGAGCGTCGGCAAACTTCTGCCTGACAGGTTCAATACAAAGGCAAGTTATCGGAAAATCGCTGTCATCGGTTTCTTCCCCAAATCCTGCGACCGCTCTTTCAGCCATATCATAACCGCCGAACGACTTATGCGGCAAGTGCATTTTTTCAAGTATACTTTGCTCGTTCATATCAAGAAAATCGCTGAAAACCGTATATTCTCTGCTATAGGCACGGTTGTAAAGTTCGTTAAATCTTTTTTCATCCATAATTTACTCCCGTATGTCGGTAAAGCAGCCATAACCACGCTCAATAATTAGTATAGTAGATTGCTCTTTTAGTCTTTATCCTTTTATAATTATTTAGATTATCTATACCAATAACTATCTTAAAAGCGTCAGGGCATCGAGCCCATCCGCTTTTGAGCGTTTTAAGCCTTTTGTTCGGGGGATTCGTTTGCGACCGCTCACAGTGTGAGAAAAAGGAGCAATATCGTCAAAACACATTTCGCATTCAAACAAATTGCTGACGCAATTCGTAACGAATGCTTCGTATGTTTTTCCTCTCCCCACAAAGCCAAGAGGCTTTGCAGGGACCCCGCTGGCAGCGGTCAAAATTTTCAGCGTTAGCGACCGAAAATTTTGGGTACCGCAACTGGTTGTACCATCGTACAGCTCCCGCTCCCAAAATGCTTAATTCTGACTACTTTCTCAACATACTATGTTGAATTTATACAAAATTCTATAAAAAAAGGCTGCTTCAACTTGCTTGTTGAAACAGCCTGCCAATTTCGTAATTTACTTCCTTGTAATTCCTCTTGAGTCCATAAGGTAATCATCATCAGCAGGGAAGTGGTTTGTATAAACAATATCAAGTGATGCGCTCTTGTCCGTAATAACAAGAACATTTGCGTGCTGAACGTCAATATGAACGTACATTGTGTAATCAGCTGCGGTAATTTCACCTGTTGCAGGATCAATGGTAACAGTACCGGAACCGCCTGTATAGTTTACTACAAAGTTCTCATCAATAGTACCTTCGGAGAATGAGAGAACGCTGATTGATTCAACTGTTGATGAAATATCACCGAGTACGTTGAAGAAATGGCCCTGTGAATCTTCGCCGGGCATTGCAAGAATTGTACCCTTAGGCTGGATTGTAATATTTATAGTTCCGTCTTCATTTTCGGCTACGTTAGCCTCAAGAACATCGTCATAAGTCAACAAGCTTGTTGTAAAATCGATTGTGCCGTCGTCGGTCTTATCATAGAGAGGGTCACGGTTGGTTGCCGGAGGCAAGCCCTTAACACTGCCGCTGAAAAGGCTGTCCAGAATACCCGGAATAAGAGCATCTATGGTTGAATTTGATTTGCCCTCAACAAGCAGGTTTTCAACAGTCAGACTTTCATCGCCGAGTAATTTGTAATAGGTTTTTGTTTCGCCATCTTCATCATATTCGGCAGTCAATGTTTTAGTATAGTTATAGCACTCAACATAGTAATCAACAACATCCTCAACAGTGTCAAATTGTATACCGCCGTATGTACCCGCAACGAAAGCGTCGATAGTAGCCTCGTCGGTTGCGGTGTTGCTGTCGTCAGCCACTACTGTTTCGGTAATCTTAGGATATCTATAAATTACTATTGCTGTAGCGATAATGCAAATAACAAGAACAACTGCAAGAAAGCTGTTAAATTTGCTCAGTCCTGATTTCTTTTTCATGGAAATTCCCCTTTATAATGTATGGTTACTCTCTTATAATATACTAAAACTAAAAGTTTTTCAACACTTTTTTGATTTTATCTGTCAAAAATTATATTTATTTCAGTTCCTTCGCCCAAAACACTGTTGATTGAAAGCTCGGCTCCATGAATTTGAGCGATATGCTTAACTATAGCAAGTCCGAGTCCCGTACCGCCCGTCGCTTTGCTTCGGCTCTTGTCCACTCTGAAAAAGCGTTCAAAAATCCTCTCCTGATATTTTTCGTCAATGCCTATTCCGGTGTCGCAGACAGAAAGCTTAACCTTGCCGTCAACAGGTGTAATAATTACACGAACGCTTCCGTTTTCCTTGTTATAGCGAATAGCGTTGTCGCAAAGATTGTAAATAAGCTCCTCCAAAAGCGACTCGTTTGCACGAATAAAGCACTGCTCGCCTTCAAGCGTGATTGATACGTTTTTATTTTTCGCATTGATTGAAAGGGAATTTACGCAGTTTTGAGCTATAGCGTAAATATCGAGCGAACGAAAATCAATGCCCCTGTCCGTACCCTCGTCAAGCTCTGAAAGCTTAATAATATCCTCGCTCAGATTTACGAGGCGAAGCGCCTGTTTGCGTATAACGGAGGCAAACGGTTTAATATCCTCCTCTTTTGCCATTCCGCTTTCAATCAGCTCTGCGTAACCCGCAATAGACGTCAGCGGAGTTTTAAGCTCGTGGGAAACATTTGCTGTAAATTCTTTTTTCTGCTTATCAAGCGCACGCCGTTTTTTGCTCTGCTCCTTGATTGCGTTTACAAACGGTTTGAGCTCCTCTTCCGTTTTATAATTTTCAACATCGTCAAGATGTTCTCCAAGCTCCTCAACAGGCTTTAATATACTTTTTGTTATGGCAATGCTGACGAATACGGCTATGATAACTACGGCAATCACGGCAATAATAATGTACGGTGACATTCCGCCCAAAACGCCTGCCACACTCTTTGCCATAGTTGAAACACGCAATATTCTGCCGTCGTCAAGAACCATTGCGTAATAATATGTATTTTCCTGAAGCGTGGCGGATTTTCGCATTGAAGTACCTATACCGTTTGTGAGAGCGTCCTGAACCTCTTCTCTGTCAAGATGATTGTCAAGCGTACTGAAATCAACGCTGCTGTCGGCAAGAACGGTGCCGTCGCTGTCAATAAGAGTTATCCTTGTATCCTCGTCAATAACATTATTTATAAAGGAATAATCGTCGGACTGTTCAAGCTCGTACGAAATGATGCTTGCAACAGCAGTAAGCTTATTTTGCGTCTGACCGTCATAATAGGAATAAACCACCGTCACAATCAGCAGCGCTGTAATTGCAATGGTGGATATTCCGAAAAGTAAAATTTTAGAGAAGGTTTTTTTCGTCATTTAATCACCGACCTTGTAGCCGACATTTCTTATTGTTTTAATATGTTCACCCGCAGATCCGAGTTTCTTTCTTAGCGACTGAATATGAACGTCAACAGTTCTGTTGCCCTGTTCAAAATTATAGCCCCAAACAATTTCCATAAGTCTGTCACGTGTCAGCACAATGCCCTTGTTGCGAATAAGGTGCTTTAAAATTTCATACTCTTTATACGTCAGCTCAACCTCTGCACCGTCAACAAGCACCGTATGCTTATTTTCGTCAAGCTCAATATTTTTATAGTTAAGCAGTGTTTTCGGCTTTTTATAAGTTCTGCGTAAAACCGCCTTTGCTCTTGACACAAGCTCCGTTACTCCGAACGGCTTTGTTATGTAGTCGTCGGCGCCCATATCAAGACCCTTTACTGCGTCAATTTCACTCGTCTTTGCCGTAACTAAAATCACAGGTATATTTTCATACTGAGCGTTACTGCGAATAGACTTTAAAATAGTGAGTCCGTCATCCTCGGGCAGCATAATATCAAGCAAAACTATATCGGGCAGACGGCTTTCAAGAGCCTTGTAAAACGGTTTGCCGCCGTCAAAGCCCACACATTCAAAGCCCGAATTTTTCATAGCGTAAAGCTCCAATTCCCTGATTGAAGCATCGTCCTCAACTATATATACAAGCTGTTTTTCGTCCATTTTTCCTCCTGCTTAATTAAGCGAATACTTCTCAAGATACTTTTCAAAGCTGTCCATAAATATATGATTGCTTGAACTTTTAATATCCTTGAGATAACTGTGAATCTGATAACTGCCCTGCGACAGCTCAATAATACAAACCGCAAGGTTTGAACAGTGGTCGGCTACACGTTCGAATGAATTGATAAGGTCAAAGAAAAGAATACCGTTTTCAACAGAACATTCACCGTTTTCCATTCGTCTTGCATGTTTTGCACGAAGCTCCGCTTTAAGATTATTTATTACCTGCTCAAGTGGTTCGACCGTAAGGGCAAGCTCAATGTCGTCATTTATGAAAGCAGTAATTGAATTTTCAATAATTTCCTTAACTGCACGGCTCATAACCTCAAGCTCGTCATTTGCATCGGACGAAAAATGAATTTTGTTTTTATGCATATTTCTTTTAATTTTAAGGATATTTACGCCGTAGTCGCCGATACGCTCAAAATTACCCATCGCATGAGAGAGCTTGCTCAGCTTCATAGAATCTTCTGTACCCAAATCAAGTGCGCTGATTTTAACAAGATACGTTTCAAGCTCATCCTCAAAAGCGTCAAGCTTCTTTTCATTTTCCTTTATTTTCTCATCTTTAGCCCTGTTGTAAATTTTAATAAAGTCGAGCGACATCAATATATTTTCTTTTGCAAGAAGTGCCATATCGTCGCATTTTTCCTTAGTTTTATCAAGTGCATATGAAGGAGTGATAATAAATTTTTCGCTGATAAGTCCGTTTTGACTGTCATCATTTTCCGTTTCGCTGTTTTTATCTTCGGGAATGATGATATACATAAGCTTTTCAAGCTGTTTGCCAAACGGAAAAAGAATAATTGTTGAAAAAATATTGAAAACGGAATGTATAACTGCGATTGAAGCGGGTGAAACCACTTCATCAAAAAACGGCAGAGAGAAGATTGCGTTACCGCCGTAAAATAAAATCATTGCGATTATAACTCCGATTACGTTAAAAACGAGATGTGCGCCCGCTGTACGCTTTGCGTTTTTACTCGTACCGATTGATGAGATAAGTACTGTTGTACACGAACCGATGTTTTGACCCAAAATAATCGGAAACGCCGCCGAAACCGTAACAGCTCCCGTTGACGACAGTGCCTGAAGCACACCGACCGACGCCGACGAGCTTTGCATAACCGTCGTTAAAATAATTCCGGCAAGCACGCCTAAAATCGGATTTGTAAATTTCGTTAAAATGCTCGTAAATTCGGGCACGTCCTTAAGTCCCTCTACAGCGTCGCTCATAGACGTCATACCGAGCATTAAAAGGGCAAAGCCCAAAAGAATATTTCCGACAGTTTTTTTCTTGTCGCTTTTGAAAAACATTATAAGTACAATGCCTATTAGAGCGAGAATCGGAGCAAACGAACTCGGCTTTAGCATACTGACAAATATGTTTGAGCTTTCAATCCCTGTAAGAGAAAGCAGCCACGCCGTAACGGTTGTACCGATATTCGCACCCATAATTATGCCTATTACCTGATTTAACGCCATTATTCCGCTGTTTACAAATCCAACCGCCATAACGGTTACAGCGCCCGACGACTGAATAAGAGCGGTAACGACAAGACCGAGTAAGACTCCCTTTATTCTGCTGTTTGTAAGACGTTCAAGTATGCTTTCAAGCTTACCGCCCGAAATTTTTTCAAGACCGTCGCCCATAACCTTCATACCGAACAGGAACATTGCCAGTCCGCCTATAAGAGTTAACACGTCAAAAATAGTCATAAAATCACCTGTTGGGTTGTTGATTGAGTAGCCTGTACAAGCCCACCAATAAATCTATATGCAATACTCTATATATCCAAGATTAAATTCAAATACAGTTTATGTTAAATCTATGTTAAATTTATTCGCAGTATACCGGTGAAGTTACGGCAAGCGGTACGCTTTCACCGTCAACCATACCCCAAAGCTCGCCCCTGTACCATTGACCGCTTTCAAGACGAAGACGGTTATTAAGTTGGTCGCAGCGACTTTTTAATACGATATTTCCGCCGTTTGTTACAATTCTTATTTCTTTATAAACAACAGCCTCGTCGCCTGCATTTTTCTGTCTTGAATGAAAATCGGTAAAGAAGTTAAACATATATGTTCCTCTTTTAACAGTTTGCCCGATTTCATACGTTTTACCATGGCGGAAGAGAGTGAAAAAGAATTTTGCCCCTGTTGAAATTACTGTTTTTCCCATACGAACAGCACGAATTGCCTGCTGAGGAGTTACGTCTGAATTTTCAAAATCAATATATGTACAGCCGTAGTGACCGCTGTTTTCGTTTCTGTGCCAGTCACGTCCGTACGTTGCGGCAATTTTATATCCCTTATCAAGAAGCGAAGTCCACATCTCCATAGCCTTTGTGTTTTCACTGCTGATTTTCGTCATATCCTCGTGCCAAACCTCGATATAATCAATAAGCCGCCAGTCCCTGACGTTAAATTCCCATCTGCCGCCTGTGCAAACGGGAGAGCCGATTTGGTATGGATGAGCAATTCCGACAAGACCGCCGAGAGCCTTAACCTCTTTGATTTTTTCGTCAATGTTATCAGGCAGAGCGTTTCGCCAGTCAACGAATCCGCCTGCGCCCAAAACGAGCATATGGCCGAAATATGTTGTCCATTCAATTCCGTGAACTGTCGGTATAATATTTTCATCAAGCTCGTCGCAGCCCGATATTGTATTATGGTCGGTCAGCGCAATTAGGGCGAGGTGGTCATTTTTTGCAAGATGCTGCAATTCCTCAACCTGAAAGCTGCCGTCCGAATGAACGGTATGGCAGTGAAGTTCACAAGGCAAATAGCTCATTATTCACTTACCCCCTCAACCTCAATAGTATAATCAACATCGCAGGAAACCGAATGCACATTTAATATAATATCCCATTCGCCTGCGTTTATCTTTCCTTTTGTAAATCCGGGCGAGGCAAAATCAATGCCGATTATATGCTCCTGCTCGCTGTCCTGTCTGTGAGCAGCTCCACGATAAATTCCGTTATCGTCAACAGACAGCGTAACAAGATTTTTTACAGGCAGATAGTCGGCAGGTCTGCCCTGCATAGTCTCGTCGTAATGCTCAAAGCAGTCACGAATAATACCGACAGCCTTTTCTCTGTTTTCAAGAATTTTCGGCGAATAACTGTATTTTATAACAATTTTTTCAATGTTTTCGGGAACGTCAAAACGGTGCGTCAGATTTGTTTTATCGTTTGCGGTCGTTATTTTTCCCTTTGCTTTAAACAGTTGCATAATTTTCCTCTTTTGTTAAAAATCTCTATTATAACATTTGAAAAGATGTCCCCGCCTCTATAGGGTGCGAGTGTCAGGT